>DAOUPL010000009.1 GCA_030626185.1 bacterium
ATTTTGGTCAAAAATCGAGAAATTATGGAGGAAATCATTTTTGGGCAAGAGGGTATGCAATTTCAACAGTTGGGTTTGAGATGGAAGCTGTTAGGAAGTATATTCGCGAGCAAGAAGATGCTGATGATTATGGTAGATTTTGATTGTAGTTAGATAGTACTTGCCGCCTTTGAGGTGGCCCTGCCCATCAAGCCACCGCCTTTGGCGGGGGTGTGCTGACTTTGTTAAAAAAAAAGAATTTTTGATGTTTAAAAAATTTAATAAATCAATTATTTCTTTAACTGTGTCTTTTTTATAAAAACGTTCTTCTATTTTAGAATTTAGTAGCATTTTGCATAAATTAATGGTTTTTACATCGTAAGGAATAGGTATTTGTTCATCTTCGTTAGTATTGTCGTCTTTGATCATATTGCTTAATGTTTCAGAATATTTAATAAGTTGCCTTGGAAAAGCAGTTATTTTACCATCATTTGATTTAAGGTTAACATAGGGTTGAGATGGTAGTATTTGGGTGAATATTAGCAATAAAAATATTGAAAATCTTTTATGTTGCATTGTTTGTTCCTCAAATAGATGAAGCGATGTAGGTATTTAAAAAGTATACAAAAAATAAACAAATCCATGCGAATCACGCTTGTACTCATTAAACCCAATACGCTTATACAGTCGCTGGGCACGATAATTAGTAACACGAGTTACCAAGTCAACACGTGTTAAGCCCATTTGTCTCATTTGCTCTAGTGCGTAGCGCACTAAGTATTCGCCATAACCACGCTTTCTAAATTGGTCTGCAACGCCCAAAAAGAGCAACCAGCCAAGTTTTTCTTTTTTTTTGTAATAACAGATAAAGCCAGCAAGTTCTTTGCTATCGTCAGGGCGTAATGATTTAATAATCAATTTGCCAAAGTAAAGGGGGTTTCTGTTGTTTGGGGCTTTTTTGCGAAGCATGAACTCTGTAGAAAAATCATCGCTTGCGATCAACCAATGCCAATTTTGATAAAAAATATCTTTTATTGCTTGTGCATCTCGATCATACTCAAAATCATACACATCGCTGTATTTGCTCTCACTAACTGCAGAACGTTGCCAATAATAAACAGCATCGCCAGCGAGTGATAGTGCGCATAAAAGGGCGATTGTTTTTAACCAAAAAGATTTATTTTGTCTGTTCATGTAAAGTTCCTTTGTGGTAAATGATTTGTGCTAACGTTAACCCATGAGCAGGGGCATTTGGCAATGAATGATTGGGATTTTTGTTTTCTAGAATGTTTTGTACATCGTGTAATGTTATGTTTGGATGCGTTGCGGCATGGATACTTGCGCCAACAATGCGACGGATCATGTGGCGTAAAAACTTTTGTCCTAGCACGTAAATGCGATAACTGTTTATTTCTTGCGATTGTTCTATTGTTATTTTATCGATAGTGCGTACAGTATCGGGGAGTTTGTCTTCTGCGCAGCAAAATGCACGAAAGTCATGTTTTCCAACAAATAATTGTAATGTGTCATTAAGTTTTTCGTGATCAATTGTAGAAAAAAGATGCCATCCATAACGCGCATCAAATGGCATTGGGCGATCGGTGAAAAATTGATAACAATAGGTTTTTTGCCTCACGTTACCATGTGGATGAAAGTTGTTATCTTGTTTTATAAGTTTTTTTATAACAATATCGTTTGGCAGCGCATTGTTCCAAGCCCATGCAAGTTTATCAGCATCAATTTCTAATGATGTTTGTGCACGAACAACTTGGCCAAGTGCATGCACACCTGCATCAGTGCGCGAAGCGCCTAATAACGTGATTGGTGTTTTGAATGCACGTTCAAATTGTTTGCGCATTTCACCCAATACTGATCGTTGATTAGGTTGTTGTTGCCAACCGCAGTAATTGGTGCCATCGTAAGCTACGATAATTTTGTACGTTTTAATCATTTTCATTTAAAAATATTGTTTGTATGTCGCTACGTAATCTAGAAAAAGTTTCTGTAAAACACATAGAAAATACACAATATAACGTGGTTGCTACTTCATAAGATAAATATAAATCAAAAGAGAAACCATTATTTTTTATATTAATTGCACTTAGTGTTATGGGAATACCTGTAAGAGCAAACATTGATAAACGAACATATTTTTTTGCATCAAGAGGGCAATTTTGCTGAAAAAAATATGCACTTTGATCTGACAAAAAACCCACAAACACGTATATACAATTAATATTTATACCTTTAATTACGCTTTCAGTATGTTTTTCAGGAAGCGTAAAGGTAGCGGAAGCATTTGTAGTTAATAATAAACTAAAGAAAAAAAATAAATATGTTGTCTTCATGTGTTGTTTGTTATTTTTTCTTTCTCATTGATGCAGTAAGAATCTTTTTACGCAAACGAATAGATTTTGGAGTAACCTCAATAAGTTCGTCTGGCTTAATCCATTCCATACATTCTTCGAGTTCCATAATTTTTGCTGGTGCAAGTTTAATTGCATCATCTGATCCAGAAGCACGTACGTTGGTTAACTTTTTACCTTTACACGGATTAACGTCAAGATCATTACTTCTGTTGTGTTCACCAATAATCATACCTTGATAAACTTCATCACCAGGGCGAAGAAATAAAATACCACGTGCTTGTAAGTTATCAAGAGAATAACCGGTGACTGGCCCGCGTTCCATAGAGATTAATGCACCTTTTGTTCGTGTTGGAATATCACCTTTGTACGGTTCATAACCAACAAAGCGAATGTTAACAACAGCCGTACCACGAGTATCGGTCATCATTTGGCTTCTAAAACCAAGCAATGCACGAGATGGAACTTCGTATTCAAGACGAACACGTGAGCCATGCAATGGAGATACATTTTTAAGTAATCCCTTGCGAATGCCCATAGTTTCCATGATGACACCTTGATACATTTCAGGAACATCAACAACAACTTGTTCGATAGGCTCATGTTTTTTGCCATCAATTGTTTTAAAAATAACTTCTGGTGCAGAAACTTGTAATTCAAAGCCTTCACGACGCATATTTTCGATCAATACGCCAAGATGCAATTGTCCACGACCAGAAACCTTCATAATTTCAGGTGAGCTTGTATCTTCTACGCGTAAAGCAACATTGGTGCGTAATTCTTTTTCAAGACGTTCGCGAATGTTGCGAGAAGTTAATAAAGTTCCTTCTTTACCACTAAACGGTGAATTATTTACTGAGAAGAACATACTTAACGTTGGTTCATCAACATGCACATACTCACGAGGAGCAATATTGTTTGGTGTACAAATTGTGCTACCAATATCAGGTGGTGAATCAAAACCAGCAACAGTGATAATGTCTCCAGAAATTGCTTTATTAGTTTCAATACGATCAAGACCATGGAATGTAAAAATTTTAGTAATTTTAGTTGGTTTTGATACAGAGTCATCTTTACAAATTACAATTTGATCACCAACAGAAATAGAACCACTAAAGACACGACCAATAACTAATGCACCAAGAAAATCTGAGTGACCAAGACTGGTAACTAATAATTGTAAAGGTTCTTCTTGTGATGGTGGCGATGGAATTGTTTGAATAATAGTTTCAAACAAAGGTTCCATGGTACCTTTAGTTGCTTGTGGATCGTTTGAAACAAAGCCAAATTTGCCTGAACCGTATAATACTGGAAAATCTAATTGATCTTCGTGCGTTACCAAGTCAAGAAACAGATCATGAATTTCTTCTTCTGTTTCGCTGGTTTTTGCATCTTTACGATCAATTTTATTAATCAGAACAATTGGTTTTAGGTTAAGCTCAAGTGCTTTTTGCAACACAAAACGCGTACCAGGAAGCACGCCTTCTGCTGCATCGACTAAAAGTAAAAAACCTTCAACCATTTGCAATGTACGTTCAACTTCACCGCTAAAATCAGCATGACCAGGGGTATCGACAATGTTGATTGTATGATCGTTGTACACCACACCTGTATTTTTTGCCAAAATAGTAATACCACGTTCTTTTTCAAGAACATCAGAATCCATAACACGATCTTTATCAGTAGTAGAAAGCGTGCCAGATTGTTGCAATAGTTCATCAACCACGGTAGTTTTTCCGTGATCAACGTGTGCAATTATGGCAATATTACGAATTTGTTTGCTTGAGTGTGATGTCATTGTTTTTTTTACCTATTAAAATATTGTGCAGTGTATGGCAATAAGCCCATCATGCGCGCTTTACGTATTTCATGAGAAAGCATACGCTGATAACGAGTAGAAGTTCCAGAGATACGTGCAGGAAGAATTTTGCCACGTTCAGTCAAAAAGCTTTTGAGAAACGTTGCGTTTTTGTAATCAATCTCTTTAACCAATTCTGGATTATTTTTAAAACGACACTGTTTTGCGCCAGAACTAGAAGAACGACGAGAGCGTTTTTTGGTTAAACGAGCACTAATTTTTAATTTAATTTTTTTAGTCATAATAATTACTTTCTAAAGGATTATTCTGCAACTTCGCTAGGTTCTTCTTCTTTTTTTTCTTCCGCCGTCCCTACTTCGCTTTTTTCTTGTGAAGAGCTTCGAATGGCATGCGCGCTACGCGCTATGTCGCTATCTTCTTTTGCTTCAGCAATAACCTCTTTGCTTTCAGCTTTAACCGTAGGTTCTTTAGTAACTTCTTTAGCAGTTTTAGCAGCCTCTAAAGCAACTTCTTTGCTTTCGGTTTTAACTGCAGGCTCAGTTTTTTTATCAGCTTTTTCAGAAGATTTTACTGCAGACAATAAATCTTTAACTTTTTGGCCTTTGAGCAAACTTTCAGTTTCTTTTTCTGGAGTTTCTTCTAAAGAACGCGGACGTTTGTATTCAGTTGGTGCGTTTAGATCAAGAGCAGTTAGCATGTTGCGCATAACTGCATGATCAAATTTAATTTTGAACATTGAACGAAAATCATGATTCAATGTTGCATCACCAGCAACTTCAAAGCGTGCTAAAAAGTAGACTCCATAATCGTTTCTTGCAACTGGATATGCAAGGCGATATTTTCCCCAGCGATCAAAGGAAACCATTGACCCTTGGCGTTTTTTTACAATTTCGCTTATTCGTTTTTCTATTTCTGCGCTTTCTTCTTGGGTGATTTCTGGCGCAGCTAGAACCATAAGCTCATAACGAGACGTTGAAGACATAAATATTCCTGTGTAACTTAAGTGAGAGTGTATCAATAAAACACTATAGGCTCACCATGAGCCTATTTAAGTTTAAAGACAGTAAAGTCTTTATCTAAAAAGATAACAGAAATACCGAAAACTTCCAGCATTTCTGTATATTTTAATATTTAATTAATGTAAAAATCAATGATGCTCTCAGGATTCCCCTTTGAGATACTACGGCTTTTAAGCTGTAGCGCATTATTTTATGAAAAATTTTGATAGCGTTGAATCACACGACCAATGATTCTAAAGTGATCTTTTCCACGTACAAGCGCAATAGGCTTTTGTTTATGGTTTACCGACTCAAGCACAATAAAGTCTTCAGTATGAGTAATTTGCATAATTGCTTTAATTGCCGTTTCATTACCATACTCAACTGCAGCAATATCGCCAGACTTTGTACGAACTTCTGGTGAAACGATCAATAAGTCACCTTTAATAAACTCAGGTGCCATTGAACTACTTTCAACGCATAGTGCAAACATTGCACCATCATCATTGTTTAAAATAGGTACAAAACGATCTTTGTAACCAGTCGTAATTTGAGTAAGTTGATTGTTGTACGGTGATGGATTAGATGGAATTTCTCCCATAACTGGTACTACTTGTACAGCTAAATCAACATCAGATTTATTAGGCATACTTACGTTAGAATCGATATCATCAGTACGTTGACGACGTTCTGCAAAAAGATCAATTGGGTTGATCTCAAATGCTAACGCAAGTTTACGTAACGAATCTTCGTTCCAACGACGGGTGCCGTTTTTGATATGAGTAAGATAACTTTCAGACATTCCTGTCTTTTCTGCAAGAACCTTAGTGGTCCAGCCTTTTTCGCGTAATAACTCTTTTACGCGCAATTGTGTTGAAGGTGATGACATAACTGTCTCCTTAACTTGTGGTTAGATTTTTATACTATTAAAATCACTGCTATAATTCTAATAGTACGTGATATTTGTAAATTGTCAAATGGAAATGTTGTAATATGACTAAAAAAAAATATTGCTTAAAAATAGCTCATAATGAATTAGAAAATACATATTGGCATAAAAAAATGACTATTTGTGGCATTGATGAAGCGGGTAGAGGTGCACTTTGTGGCCCAGTGGTCGTTTCAGGGGCAATATTGCCAAAATTGGTTGCACCTGATTTTTTACGTGATTCAAAGAAAATGACTACATTACAACGTGATAATGCGTACAAGTGGCTTATTGACAATGCGAATTATGCAGTTGCGGTGATTCCTCATTATTTAGTGGATGAGCGTAATATTTGGCAAACAACGCTGTTGGGAATGAAAAAGGTATATTCGTTGTTGGCAACACGTTATACCAAAGTTGATGTTGCATTGGTTGATGCAATGCCATTATCATTTGATAATTTTGCATACAGCGACGTTGTTGTGCATTCTATGATCAAGGGTGAAGATAAATCATCTTCTATTGCTGCAGCGTCGATTATTGCAAAAGTCACTAGAGATCGTTTGATGCAAAAATATGATACGGTTGTGCCAGGGTATAACTTTGATACTCATAAAGGGTATGGGACCGTAGAGCATCAACAATTGCTGATAAATGGACAAAGTATTATTCATAGAAATACATTTTTGAAAAAATTTATAGGAAAAGAGGAAAAAGATGTCAATAAACAATTGTTTTTCTGAAGTTGTTGCAAGTTCACTCAATACGTTTGATGCGCTTGTGTGGCAACGTAATCATCATGCAACGTTTGGGTCATTAGTTACGGTAACCAGTGGTGATTACACATTGTTTGGTATTGTGTATCAAATAAAAACCGGTTCAATGGACCCAACAAGGCAACCGGTAGCGTATCAAAAAACGATTGCACAATTAGAAAAAGAACAACCACAAATTTTTGAATTTTTAACCACAACTGTTTCATGTGTAACAGTTGGTTATGCGCATAAAGGTAAAATATTTTATTTGTTACCACCAATTCCACCACAAACTCACAGTTTTGTTAGTCTTGTCGACGATTATGATGCAAAACGTTTTTTAGCCGATAAGCGTTATTTGCATGTGCTTTTTTGTGCACAACAGGTTATTGATTCACTTGATGAATTATTGTTGGCTATTGTGCATCAACAACAATTAAGCGAAAGTTCTTTTGCAACGTTTATGCAGACGTACAGTTTGTTGACTGGTAATGATTATCGTCGGATCAAGTTATTTGTGCAGCGTGCAGGGCAGCGTTAATATTCTGGATTTTCCAAGAATTCAGTTAAGTTATAATTTTCTAATAGTTTGTACGCATTTAATCCTTCGCTATCTTGTACTTCAGGATTAAACAATGGATGGTTTAGAATTGATAATAAAATATTTTGAGAATCATTAATAAAATCGTCGTTATTTTGTTGGCACCAGTATGTGTAGAGTTCACATGCAAGTTTTAATGGTATTTCATCGGTAGAATTGGTTTTATGTACCAAAAGTTCAGGAAATTTTAATAAAAGAGAGAGTTTGTTAAAATTTGTATAAATATTTTGTTCTTCTTCTTCAATTATATTTCTTTTTAAAAGATGTGTTAATAAAGTTTCTTGAGTTTCATCTTGCGTGTTTCCTAAAACATTAATCATGATAAAAAGATGATGACATTTGACATCATTTTTAAGTTGGAATAATAACTCATTGATGTGCAAGTCTTCAGTCGGATTTTCGAGATTTGTGTAGGTAATTAATGTTTTGCTTTCGGGATCATTAAGCACATGTACTTCTGGATGATTTGTTATAACTTGATCATTTTTTATATAGAATTTTATTGTATCGGATGCAAAGTCATATAAAACAGATGGGAAATATCCAAAAGCATTAAGTGTTTTTATGTATTCTATAAATGCTGAATTAAACGTAAGAGTACCAATATGAATTAATGATGTTGTATTTGGTGATGATGCATTTTCCCAATACATCATTGGTGTAAAATGTAGATTTGTATCAGTATCATCGTTAATAGGGAAAAAATTTTTAAATTCTGTAATTTTTTTTTGTAGGCTATCCTCTATAGTGGCAGTATTGATAACAGTATTCGGTCCTGTTGGTTTTACGGCGTTGATGCAAAACAAGAGTAATAAGGGAATTAGTGTTGTAGGTTTCATAGTTGTTCCTTTGTTTAGTATTTTTACGTTTTCATGGTATGATCTTTTCAAGATTTTACCAGAAAAGGGAGAAAAATGAAAAAAAGATATTTACTATCGAATATTACTTTGTTTGTTGTGTTGTTTTCTAGTGCATCTCAAATTAGTTATGGAAATAGAACAACAACGTTACATAAACTTTTGAAGAATGAAAATTTAGAAGTTGCAAAAATTGAACAACTAATTACTAATGATACTGATGTAAATTTGCAAAATGTGCGTGGCAATACATATTTACACTGTTTGTTTCATAATTTTGGTCATAAGGATTTTGATTCAGTAACTTCTTTATTTGCTCTTTTATTAGAGCATGGTGCTGATGTTAATAAAGCAAATGTGCAAAATGAAACACCTATTGGTTGTTTGTATTATTTAATACAGCAAGCAAATAATGAGGAATTTCGTCAAAATATTCATGCAATTGTAGAACAAGCAATTGAAGGTGGTTTAAATCTTAATGCATCGTGTTATGGCAGTAAAACATTATTTTGTTTAGCATGTAGAATAAATGACGTTTCGTTGTTAAAGTTGTTGCTGAACTATGCTATAAGTGATGAACAAAAATTGAGCTTGTATGAGTTTGCTGTTAATAACAGAGATAATGAGTTAAAAGAAATTTTGAGTCCTTGTCTTGAGAGAAAAGATAAAGAATATGTTGGTTTAACAGAAAGTGGAATTTTAAATAAGTATTATGAAAAATATAATGGACTAACTCAGCAAGAGATTGCACAAATGGATCGTGAAGAATCAGGTTCGTCGAGCAGCAATAGTGTTAGTTCTGATAATATAACTGGTTCTGATATAAGTTCAGATTCGCAAGATAATCAAAAGAAGACTGAAAATTGGTCCTGTGTGATGATGTAGTCATAATTAGCTGATAAAAAAGGTAGAGAGTGAAGAGTAAAAAGTTTTTTTGTTTAGTATTATTTTCAATAATTTCGTTGTGTGCACAAACATGGGTTTATAAACCATTTGATGAAGCAATGCAGCGCGCAAAGTTTCCACGAGCATTTACCATGACAGAGCCAATCGTTGGCATTGATGGTGATCAGTTGTATGGATTCTTTAAAGATTTGCATGAAAAATATAATCCCCGACATTTTGTAAAAGAAATACAAGGTGATGTGTATCGCGTTCCAAGAACAATTCATCAAATTTGGTTGGGCAGCCCGGTGCCAAAAGCGCTTAAAAGTTTTGCTGAATCGTGGAAAAAAATGCATCCCGATTGGCAATATATTTTGTGGACTGATAAAGAAGTAGAAGAGTTTGGTCTGGTAAATAAACATTTTTATGATGCGACTGATAATTATGGTGCAAAATCAGACATTGCGCGATGGGAGATCGTGTATAAAATGGGTGGCGTGTACATCGACATGGATTTTGAATGTTTGCAACCATTGGATATGTTTAATAAAGTTTATGATTTTTATACCGCAATTCAACCACTTGATACACAATTTATACAACTTGGCGCAGCATTGTTTGGCGCATGCCCAGGGCATCCATTATTAAAACATTGTATCGAAACGATAAAAGATGATTGGTGGCGTAAAGGCGCGCCACAAAAAACTGGGCCAGTGCATTTTACTCGATCGTTTTTTGCGTGTGCGGGTAAAAGTGGTCGACGCGATATTGCGTTTGCACCGTACTACTTTTATCCATTAGGGTGCATGCAGCGCGTGGTTGAGGATGCTGTAGAATATCAATTGCGTCGTTGGGTAGAACAAGGAGCGATTGCGATTCATTGGTGGTCAAAAAGTTGGATGCCAAAAGCGTATCGACCGCATGTGTTTAAGTCAATTAACAATGAGTCATCAACAGCAAATTGGAATAGTTGATGAAGTTTAAAAAGATTTTATTATTATTGTTTGTTTTTGTTATTAGTTATGCAGAGCAACAAAAGCCCGTTCAACAAGATTCTGTTGTAGCTAACATCTCAAATATTGTTGAACCTGATGCAAAAAATAAGAAACTAAAAATTATTGTTTGCTCGAACAACAACGCCTCATCGTACGCTGAAGGTGTGCTTGTTTGTGAAAAAAACATACGATCAATTTTTGCGCAAACGTATGAATATTTTGAAGTCATCTACATTGATGATTGTTCTTCTGATGGCACTGCACAACACGTTGAGCAAGTAGTTGCAGAACTTGGAGAGCAAGATAGGTTTACGTTAATTAAAAATGATAAACGTTGTGGCCATTTGGATAATCAATACAATGCAATTTGGTCATGTGATTCGACCGATGTTATGGTTATTGTTGATGGTGACGATTGGTTATTGGATAAAAATACATTTAAATTAGTGAACGCTGCATATCAAGATCCTGATATTTGGTTAACGTATGGGAATTTTAAACGTATTCCGTATGAAAGTTGGGCAATGCAATGTCAGGCATTTCCTAAAAGTGTTGTAAAACGCAATGCATATCGTAAGCATGAATGGGTAAGCTCTCATCTACGTACGTTTTATGCCGGTTTGTTTATGTTGATCGATAAAAAAGATCTTATGCATGAAGGTGATTTTTGGCCTGCTGCAGTTGATCTTGCAGTGATGTTCCCTATGTTAGAGATGGCCAACGGACGGCATCGCTTTATACGAAAATTTATTTATGCGTATAATCGTGAAAATCCGTTAAATTTATGCACGGGGCCACGACTAGCGATACAAAATGAATGTGCACGATTGATTAGATTAAAAGATCATTATCAGCCGATAGATCGCTGGAAAATGTTTGAGATAAAAACAAAGAAAGATAAACAGTGAAAAAGTTACTTGTATTATTAATTTGTGGTTTTTCTTTTTTACACGCACGTGTTGTAAAAGAACAATATAAATCTATTTGTGTAGTTACAACATCACGTAACAATGCTGATTGGTATCAAAAAAATTTAGATTCGGTTTTTGCGCAAAATTATCCACGGGATAAAGTACATATTGTGTATTGTGATGATGCATCAACAGATAACACATTTAATCTTGTGTGGGAGCATGTTGTACAATGTGGTTGGCAAAATAATGTAACATTGCTTGGTAATAATCGTCGTCGTGGTGCGATGTTTAATCATTGGCGTGCAATACATTTGTGTGCCCCAGATAGTATTATTGTAAACTTAGATGGTGATGATTGGTTTGCGCATAATAATGTTTTACAAACAATTAACCAGGCGTATCAAAATGAAAAAACATGGATAACGTATGGACAGTATGAGGAAGATCATAATCCAGGTAAAAAAATTGGTCACTGTCGTGAAATTCCACGCGTAGTAAAGCAGCGTAATGCATATCGAGCATTTGATTGGGTTTCTAGTCATCCACGAACATTTTACGCTGGTTTGTTTCAACAAATTCCATTAGGTTATCTACTTTATAAAGATGATTTTTTTACTTCAGCAGTTGATCTTGCAATGATGTTTGCCATGCTTGAGCTTAGTGGTGGTAGAGTCGCATTTATTCCAGAAATTTTGTACATGTATAATGTTGCTAATCCTAATCTTACCTGTCGTAAAAATGTGTTGTGGCAATTAACTATGGGTTATGTGTCACGCGGTAGGCAATCGTTGCGCCCATTGACGTTTAATCCAATGACGAAACAAAAAAGAACACCACACGTATTGGGCATTTTATTTGCTGATGATGTTTCTGCAGCACAACAAAGTGTTTATGATATTACGCGTATGTGTGATGGCGTTGATGAAGTAGTGGTAATTAATCGTCAAGATCGAAATATAAAAATGTTACTTGCAACATTGCTTGATGATCAACGCTACACGCATATTATGTTTTTTGTGCATAATAAATTACCAAAATATAATTATAACATTACAAATGCAGTAGAAATTCTTGATCGCACACATGCGCATGCAGTTTATTTTGATCGTTATCAGTGTGCGCAAGAACGATGCCCGTTTATTGTTGAGGTGCAGCCAATGGTGTTTGCATGGAAGTTCAGATGTGCGCAAGGTTGTTTGCAAAAACGTTATTCGTTTCATAACGCATTATACAAGCGAGAAACATTATCAGATGCATTAGAGCAAGTTGATGGAAACACACTGCGAAAAATAAAAAAAGCATGGAATTTGTTGCCGTGTAATTCACAAGAAGATGTTGGACTATTAGTATCGCCTACGCATAATACGTAGGCGATAGATTTGTTTTAGTCTATTTCTAATGTGCGTTGTGCTAAGCATGACATGCCAATATTATCAAAAATAAAACCATGTTCTTTTAGTTCTTGTGGATCAAGCATGTTGCGTGCATCAACAATTATTGGTGTGTTCATCAATTCTTTTATTCTTGTGATATCAAGATAAGCAAATTCTGGCCATTCAGTCATGATAATAAGAGCGTCACTATTTTCTACTGCTGTTTCCCAAAAATCATAATAATTTAGATGATCTGATGGTGGAATTTCTTTTTTCATGTTATTAAGTGCTTCTGGGTCATAAGCGTTTACAAATGCGCCTTGTTTTAAAAGTTCGTTGATGGTATCAATTGCTGGTGAGTAACGAATGTCATCAGTGTTATCTTTAAACGCAAGGCCTAAAACAGCAATCATTTTATTGCAAAGATCATTTTGCAACAATGGTAATGATTTATTTATTACAACTGTTTTTTGATGCATATTTGCTGCAATGGCAGCAGAAACGGTGTTGAGTAAAATATTATTTTCATAAGCCATGTGAACTAATGCTTCGGTATCTTTAGGAAAACAAGATCCGCCATAACCAGGCCCTGGATTAAGAAAACAATTACTAACTCGATGGTCTGAACCCAGCACACGTGTAAGTTGTGTCATATTTGCACCAGTTGCATCACACATATTTGCCATCTCATTTACAAAGCTTAACTTTACTGAAAGAAATGCATTAGCAGCATATTTTGCAAGTTCTGCGGTTTCTAAACTTGTTACAATAATTGGAATATCCTGATCTATAAACCCTTGATAAACGTCATACATTTTTTGTTCAGCTTTTTTTGATTCAACACCGATTACTATGCGATCAGGGTGTAAAAAATCTTCAACAGCAGAGCCTTCACGTAAAAATTCTGGATTTGAAACAATATCAAAAAGTGTTGGATCAACGCCATAGGTATTAATAAGTAATGACTTTATATCTTTGTTGGTACCAACAGGAACGGTACTTTTGGTTACAATTACTTTATGGCGATTACAATTTTCTGAGATTTTCTCTACTACCTTTTCAACGTAGCGTAAGTTTGCCGAACCATCTTTATTCATTGGTGTAGGAACCGCAATAAATAGAATATCAGATTCTTGCATCGCCCAAGCGCAATCAGTAGTAAACTCAATGCGTCCATGATTTACATTTCTTTCTACAACTTCACGTAGACCAGGTTCATGAATTGGCATCTCACCTTCATTTAAATCAGCAATTGTTTGTTTATTAATATCACCACAAATAACATCATTACCAATTTCTGCAAGACCTGCACCGGTTACCAGGCCAACATAACCGGTACCAATAATAGCGATTTTAGCAGATTTACACGAGTACGTTGAGATAAGTAGCGTTAGAAGTATGTATTTGTGTACAACAAAAAATAAGTGCTTCATAAAAATCCTTTTTTTTGGATGAAACAATTAGGTATAATTGCATAATAAAAAATATTTAGATCTTTTTAGAAGAGTTTTATTATATTACAAAAAGAATCAGGGTGGGAAAATTGTGGGATGTTATTATTTTGTAACGATTAGTTGTATTTTTTTTACATCTCTTTTTGCGCAGCAAGAAAAACCGTTAGTAATAATAAGTTGTTCGTACAACGTAGAGCAATGGGTAGAAAAGCGTTTAGATTCAATTTTACGGCAAAAATACGCCAACTATCGTGTTGTTTGTGTTGATGACGCTTCTATCGATGGCACCGCACAAAAAATTGCGCAATATATTAAAAAACATAATTTATCTGCAACGTGGGAGCTGGTGGTGAGTAAAAAACGAACTCGAAAACTTGCGCATTGGTACCGTGAAATTCATCGTTGTAAAGATAACGAAATTGTGTTGCTTCTTGATGGTGATGATTGGTTGTTTGGTGACAATGTGTTTCAAATAATTAATGAAATTTATTCTACGACTGATACCTGGTTTACGTACGGTCAGTACAAAAATGAACCAGTGTATGAGGCACAACGATGGGGCTTTAAAGAACGTGGTTACGCAAAGCCAATTCTCTCTAAGGTTGAAAAATTACACAATTATCGTAATCACATGTTTATTTTTATGCACCTACGCACTTTTTATACGGCACTGTTTAAAAAGATTAGATTACAAGATTTAATTACAAAAACCGTAGATGGTTTTGTAGATGATTTTTTTCCTGCAAGTAATGATCTTGCAATAGTGTTTCCTATGGTTGAGATGGCTTATGGGCATGTGACGTTTGTGCCAGATATTGTGTATGTACGCAATGTTTATTCTGATTTAGTTGGCTTTAAAATTGATAATCATTTGCAAATTTCAGGTAGTAGGGAGATTAGAAAAAAAGAAAAATATAAACCGTTAAAAAAAATATTTGGTGGTAAAAAATTATCAAAAAATATTGATGCGTTAGTGTTTGTTGATGATGCATCAGGCTTACTAAAAACATTGCACTCAGTTTATAAGTACGCATCAGAAATAAAAAAGATTGTGGTCGCGTACAATAAAGATAACTTAGAAAAAATTGATAAAGAGTTAATTTATAAATCAGTACAATCGTGTAGCAATGTTACGTTGGTGTCGTTTGATGAACAAAACAAAGATACTGTGGCTTCTTTTGTGCAAAAGCATTTAAGCGATTACGTGTTGTGTCTCAAAAGTTCGCAACAACTTACACAAAACATTAATCTCAAAAAATGTTATCGTTGGTTGACTCAAACACACGCTGATGGTTGGTTGCTTGGTGATGGTGTTGTACAAGGCAAAATACAGCTCGCAAAAGATGTTGTTTGTAGCAAGCCTGGTGTAAATCATGACTTATGGCCAAAAATAATACGAAAAAAAAATGTTAGTCTAGTAACGCAAACAAAAAAAGATGTGCTATTTTTACTCAACAGAAAGTGAAAATAGTTGTCCTCGCAGTACTAGTTGAGTGATGTACACAGCAGCTTGTTGTGCTGCTGTCACATTTTTTCTAAAAAAGCATTCAGGAGCTTTTGCTATAAGATTGATAAAAGAATCGATTTCGCCTTCTTTAATTTTATAATTGTTTAATGTGTTAGATAGTGTGCTTGTTAGTGAGTTTGATGGCAACATTACTTTTATACGACAATAATAATCGTTTCTTTTTGTGTTGACTGCCTCTAGTGATGCAATAACATTGTCTTGACGGTCAATAATTTTTGCAATTGGAGCATGACGATCATTTAATGTCCACTTTTGAGTATCTAATGTTTGACAAATGTCGTAACGAGTCCAACAAAGTGCTGCTTTGTAGCGATAGTTATTGTTGTAAGAAAGTTTGGTAAAGACATATAAAAGTTCTTTTGTTTCTTGCGATAACTGAATTTCTGGATCATGTAAAAATGATGCAGCAAGCGGTAACGGTTGTTCGTTATAGCAAAATACAGAATTGATTGTCATAGTTGCAAAAGTAAAGATAAGAGCGCAATAACATGAGTTAAAAATTTGTATTTCGCGCGGACTACGTTTATTTATAAATGAGCGAGTTTTTGAATATAAAATTAAAATCTTTTTAATCTCCATGATATTGTTTTTTTCTAACAAACGATTCGAGCTAGTTCCTGGGCATATCCCGCTATATGAATTTGGTAATTTATATAGTTCTTTATTATTTGTAAGATAAACACAATATTGGTGAAAATTACGAGGTTTGGTCGTTTTTAGATAAGTAAGATATTCATCAACTGCTTTGTGCCCAGTAAGATAGCGCCATGTTTGTAGTTTGCATTCACGTGATATTTTATGAAAAGCATAAATTGTATCCTTTGGGATAACAGCATAATAATTTTCAGGGATAATGCTTGCATTTGCAAGTGTCGATATGAGTAGAATAAATAATAAGTAGTGAAATTTAATTATATGTTTCATGTAATACAATGTTGTTTAAAGAATAAAAAATGTTATTTAAAGAGTACGTAATTTATCTATTTTGTCTATAATTTTTCTTATAGGGGTGGCACTAGTGAATAAAAAAATAATAAATATGTTTGTAGTCTTATTTTTAAATATAACGCTTACAGCAAATCAATATGGCTATCTTGATTTACAAAAACTTGGGCAAGAACAATATCAAGATATTATTATTAACGGTAAAGTTGTCAGCACTGGAGTGCGTGATTGTGCATCGCGTTACGAAGCACTAAAACAAGTACTAGATTTATATGAGCGACCATTTACAGTGCTTGATATTGGTGCAAGTCAAGGTTATTTTGCCTTGCGCATAGCGCATGATTATCCTCATGCAACGTGTGTCATGATTGAGGGAAATTATAGTAAAAAATGGCGTATTGCAGATCAGTTACAAGATATTTGTCGATTAAATACAGATTATGATAATATTATTTTTCTTAAAAAGAAGATTAGCGCTGCTGATTTGCAACGATTAGGCGAATGTGAACACTTTGATGTTGTGTTATGTTTTAATGTAATTCATCATATGAAGCGTGAGTGGCAAAAAGCATTATCAGCACTTTTTACACTCGGTGATAATATTATTATAGAAACACCACCGGCTAATGATCGTATTGCACGTGGTAATAAAGTTGTTGCTGGTATTGAACGCGAACTTAAAAGACGCAATGGTATAATTATTGCAAAAACACCACGACATACATCAAAAACAAATGGATCAATGTTTTGGTTTGAACAACAAAAACATAAACTTTATCGTACTGATTGGCATAATGCTTTATTAACAACACCAATACAATTACAAATTTCTTATCAATATAAACAAGTTAATAATGCACTAGATCAAACAATGAAAGATTGGTATATGGGGATTAAACGTATAACCTTTAACGCATTAAGTGGAAGTTATCCAACTAAAAATATGATTCCTGATGAGATAACTATTATTGATCGGTGCCGGTATTAATGTATGTTGTATAAATTATTAGTAAGTTGTTTGTTTTTTTGTAGTGCACATGCATGGTTAGATGAAGCTTGTACATTTTTAGATCAGTATAAGCGTGATGTTACCGTTATGATTATTGGTAGTATTAATCAGCAACAACATGATGCATTGCAAGAGCACTTTGTTGTTAAAGACAGCACTTTGGTGCTTTGGGATACAAAGCAAGAGCAAGAACGTGATTTTTTATCAAAGAGCAACGTATTGTTGTTACAAGCTGTATGCACACAAGAACACATGCAACGTTTTGCTGACTGTGAACATGTTGATTTATTAGTAATTCCAGACATTTCAATTGTACCTTTTGATGTTGTTGATGCACTAGGTTTATTAGCTATTGCGGCATCGTATGTTTTTATTGGTGGTGATCATGATTTTATTATTCGTGTAAAAAATCGTTACAGCAAAAATTCGTACGTGTGTCATGGATACACAGATAATTGTATCTGTTTATCACTACATGCGGCAAAAAAAACGTTACGACGACATTATTGGATTGTACCAACACAGAAAAGATTACACGATGTGTTAAGTTCATTTTCAGTAAAAAAAATTTATTCAAATGCAAGAAAAACAAGTACTCCATGGAAAAGTGGTATTAATCTTTTAACCTTTTTGATGCTTAGTGGCGTGGTACCAGATCTTATGATAATTCGAGAACAAATTATTTGGTGGTCTAAAATTCCACACAATGATTTTACGTTGTGGAATTTTGTTATTCGTGGTAATTATTTGTGTGCAACAGATCGGAATGATTCGCGTTGGTATCTTGATCAACCTACATGTCTTACCTATGCATTACAATGTTTTGAAAGTTATGTTAATACTAGAAAATATGAAAGATTTAATTTGTTTTGTTTGTATCGTAGTAAACTTGAAAAAATAGTTCAGTTTACTAGATGTAATTTTGGTCAAGAAATTGATGAGTGATGATGACAAAAAAGATAGTATGGTTATTTTGCTTTTTTACTTTTTTAAGCAATGCAAATAACGCTATTACATTTGCACTCAATGGTGGACGTTGTGGCGATTGTTTACTTAATTATATTAAAGCAAAATGGGTAGCATGGAAATATGACTTTACGTTATATATCGAAAAATTTCCGCACGCGCAAAAATTTGTGTTGTGCCAACAAGAGCATCATAATTTTCGTCGATTGAGAAGACGTTTCAACAAATTGGTTAAGTTGACTTCTGACTATCATTTATCACGTAATACGTTTTGTAAAACTTTTTTTACGAGCTCATTTTATTTTTGTGCAGAAGATTGGGGATGTGTTCATGATATTCACACGTGGCATGGTTTGTATAATAATTTAGAATTTCGGCAATTAATACGTAAACTTGTAGTGCCCGTTGATAATTATGAACAGATGGTTTTGCCAAAAGATTGTTTAACAGTAGCTGTGCATGTGCGTAAAGGGTGTGGACCAGATCCTGGTGTATCTTCACAAGGGATATTAAAAGAATATAAAAAACGTGGCAACATTGTTGCATCAGATAAATCACATCCATTAAAATTTCCACCAGATCATTTTTATATCGATAGTTTACGTTTATTGCTTGAACATGTTGGTGATGAGCGTGTTTTTGTACAAATTTTTACTGATTATAATGATCAACAAAAAATTATTGATCATTACAAGCAACAAGTAAACGATGAACGCGTTATTTTTGCCGATGCGATAAATAATAATTTTATAGCAGATATGTTTGATATGAGCTTATTTGACTGTCTTATTCGTCCTGATTCATCGTTTTCTAAAATATCAGAACTGGTTGGTGATCATACAATTGTTATGTGTCCATTGCAATCGAAATGGAAAAATAATACGTTGTATATTACAGAAATTAGATTAAAAGATAAAGAGAGTATGTTTACTTATAAAAAGGAAGAAAACAATGAAGAAGTTACTTTTGTTAACATTACTTGTTAGCACAATAATTGTTCAAGCAGAAACACAACAAGAAGTTACAACGCAAATAGAACAAACAGAAATGCAACAAACGCAATCACAAAAAGCTGCAGTAATTAATGAGATCAAATTACAACTTAGTGGATGGGCAATTTCACAAGAATTATTTGATTGGATTTGCCAAAACTTTCCTCAAGGAAGTGTAATTGTTGAGTGTGGCAGCGG
>DAOUPL010000065.1 GCA_030626185.1 bacterium
AAAGTTCGTACAGGTGTTTAGAGGTGTTTCTGGTGAATAGTTCTTCATGATAGTCAGTGTATGCAATATTTTGATATCCATTAAAATTTATTTTAGGTAAAACATTATTAGGAAAGCGATCAAAAAATAATCGTGAGGCGATGTAATATTTGATGTAACGAGTGTTGTCATTGTTGCTATTTTTACAATAAAATTTTATCAGTTTTCGCATCGATATTTTACGTTTTTCATAATCATTCATTAATTGATCAAGTGCTTGCAATTGTTCAAAATTTTCTGGTAACGGTGAGCTTGAAAAATCAAACCGTTCTTTTTGTTTTGTGACTGTTTGATTAAGTTCAGGATTGTAACGTTCAAGTGCAAGGTATAATACGTTAAAAATATGACGTTCATAGAGAGCTTGATTAACAAAATGTATGTGATCGTTGTGTAATTTGTATTCACGTATTTGTTGTGAGCAGTGATTATAATAATCTACAAAGATGTTATGGGTGTTGGTCAGTAGTCGTAGATAATCTTCAGTTGGCAGCTCGCTTAGTGGCACGCCATCCATGCAAAACATTAAGTTTTCAGGTGTGTTATCCATGCAAAGTGTGTTTACTGTGATTACGAGTAGTAAAAGTAGTAGTTTTTTCATGAGTTCTCCTTTTGACTCTGCGTATTTTTTTTAATTTGAGTATTGTTTACTGTTATGTTTTTTTCTGCGCAAAACTCTTCTAACTCTATGAGTTTTTTATTGGTGGGACGATGATTTGTTGGGTTGGAAATCTTAAAAAACTTATAAGCATCCATCGTTGGCCACATGGATACTGCTTGTGTTGTGATTAAACATAACAAAAGGATGATAAAAAAATGCTTCATAATTATTCTCCCATAATTACATCAAGGGTAGTCTTGTACAAAATAATTGTGATGTCAATAGATTTAGACTTTTTAAATAGAAAACAATGGTTGTTAATGGGAGAATTAGAATGATATTTTGTCAGATAGTGAAATTTGCTTTTTTGCCGAATCTTAGGTATATTTGGAATATTATTGTAGTTAAATACTTATTTTAACAGGATTTATGACATGGCAGTTCCAAAACGCAAGCGCTCCCGCGCCCGAAGAGACAAACGATTTGCAAATAAAGGTTTAAAGCCACAAGCGATTACCAATTGTAAAAATTGCCAAGAGCCAACATTACCGCATGCAATGTGCGAAAAATGTGGTTTCTACAAAGGTATTAAGGTAAAAGTTTCTAAGATGGAACGTGCAATGAGCCGTGTAGAAACAAAAACAGCACGTGCTAAATCAGCACAAGCTCGTCAACAAGCTGCAGGGCCACAACAAGAGCCTGAGCAAGCGAAATAAGCTCGCATCTTTTTTGATACGTTAGTTTATTGATCATGAGAGTAGTTAAGTAGGAATTTCTATGTCAGAAAACTTAGTTTCACAATTTTTTAAAACCATTTTTGGTTCTTTTTTTAATGATTTATCATCATTATTTTCGCGTAGTAGCGTTATTTTACGTTATGTGCGTTATATTTTTTTGTTTAGTTTAATAGCCGCTTGTGCTGTTGGTGGTTATTTTGGTTATCAATGGAATGTTTTGCGTCAACAACGCAATGCACAACAAGTGTTTATTAATGCACAAGATGAGTACGAAGCAATTATTGCAACTGATGATGCGAGTATTGCAAAAAATGGTATTGAGCGTCTTGTGATGTTAGAAAAACAAGTTTCTGGCCTTGCAACCGCTTTTGATATTGCGCAACTCCGCATAAATGCATTGGTAAAACATGGTATGCATGATGATGCGCTACAAGCAATGAAACAAGTTGTTGATAACATGTCATTAGATGCAGCGATGTATAACCCTGCACGAGTAAAGTATGCGTTACTATTGCTCGACAGTGAAACTGAAAAAGATACCGGTTTATCGCTATTAGCTGAAATTGGTTATGACCAAACTGCAGTACATAACGATTATGCACTATTTTATCTGGGCCAATTTTACTGGGTCACTGGTGAACTCGATAAAGCACGTGAAGCTTGGCAACACCTGGTTGATCAGCATAAAGATGATCATGTTGCACCATCGTTGTGGGCAAGCGTTGTGCAAGAAAAATTGGCATTGATCTCGTTTGTTGAGTAGGTGTTATGACAGTTCGGGTACGGTTTGCACCATCGCCAACAGGTCATTTGCACATTGGTGGTTTGCGCACTGCATTGTTTAATTATCTTTTTGCGCGTCATGCCAATGGTAAATATCTTGTTCGCATAGAAGATACCGATCTTGAACGTTCTACCGATCAATTTACCCAATCAATTTTAGACTCTTTGTCATGGACACAATTGTTACCAGACGAAGATGTTGTTTTTCAGTCAAAGCAAATAGATCAACACAAACAGATGCTTGATACACTTATTGCCAGTGGGCGAGCGTATTATTGCGTGTGTTCTCAAGAAGATGTTTTGCAACGGCATGTTGCACGTGGTGGTGATAAGTTGTTTGTAAAATATGATAATCATTGCCGTAATAAAAAAAATGCAGACACTTCTGCAGCGGTTATTCGTTTTGCGTTGCCTCAAGAGTTGTCACAAGTAGTTTTTGAAGATCTTATTCGCCATACCGTCACAATCGTACGTGATCAACTTGATGATTTTATTATTGCACGATCTGACAAAAGCCCAATGTATAACTTTG
>DAOUPL010000016.1 GCA_030626185.1 bacterium
GTTAATTAATGTGTATGCGTATTCGGAGACTGGTAAGGACAGTACTGATTTTTCGGCAAACAGTAAAACGTATGTATCAATTCGTCCAAGTTTTCAATCAGCGTCACCAGAATTAGTTTCATTATTTAGATATGATTTTATGCGTGCGTATGACGAAGGCCATCAAGGGGCATTTCAAGCAGTCTTGTTTGGTGGAAAAACAACTAACGATGATGATTTCGCGCGGTACTTCATGTTCTGTGAAAAAACATGCTTAGATGTAAATGGAAGTGTTGATATTAATCCTAATGATAGTACGACTGAAGATCCTTTGGATGTACTAAGTTCGCATTTTAATATTCAAACACAAAATGGCAGATTTAAAAGTAGAATCCATTTTGCACCAGAACAAAGACAAGTTGGTTTAGGCTTGCATTATCGTCAAAGCTTTTATCAAATAGAAGACAAAAATCGTGGTTATTGGTTTAGTGCTTCATCAGCATTAATAAATGTTCGCAACAATATGGGATTTAATGAAACAGTTTTAGATGATGGTGATGGTGCAAAAGATCTTGGTGATGATGGTTTAGGTATTGCAAACATGCAACAAACATTTGTGCAATCAGATTGGTGTTATGGCAAAATTTGTTGTGATAGCATGAGTAAAACTCGCTTGGCTGACATTGAAGTTAAAGTTGGTTATGAGTGGTTAAAAATGCATCCGTACCATGCAGAATCATATATTGGGGCTATTCTCCCAACCGGTAATCGTCCAAAATCTGAATTTTTGTTTGAGCCAATTGTTGGTAATGGTAAACATTTTGGTCTTATGTGGGGTAGCTCTGTAGGATTAAACTTATGGGAACATGAATCAAAAGAACGTCATTTGCGCCTTGAGTGGGATATGAACTCACGCTATCTCTTTAGCAAAACACACAAACGCTCAATTGACTTAAAAGATCGCTCATGGTCTCGTTATTTAGAAGTGTATACATCAAAAGAACAAGCAGAACTCGCAGCAAATGAAGATAGCACCGATTTTGTTTCTCCTGGTATAAATGTGTTTACGCGTGATGTTAAAGTAACACCTCGATTCTCTGGAAATGTAAACACTGGTTTTGTGTACCATTCTTGTAACTTCCAAGGTGAAGTTGGTATCAACTTCTTTGCAAGTCGTGAAGAAAAAGTTGAACTTGATTGTCCATTCCCAACAAACATTGCGATTGTTCATATTGAAAGACGGGGCCGCATTAACCCAGTGAGAAATATTCATGGTAACTTGGTAGAAACAGTAACAGCAGTGCAGGCTGATAAATATGACGAGTTTACGATAAAATGCGATGATCTTGACTTAAGTTCAGCAGCAACACCGAGCATTATTACTCATACGTTCTACGCAACAGTTGGGTACCGCACAGACAACGAAGATGAGCCAAAATGGCCTTGGTTTGCAAATCTTGGTGGATCATACGAGTTCTCTAATAGCAACAACGCAGCAGCTGAACGTTGGTTAGTATTTGCAAAAGCAGGTATCGCGTTCTAACGCACAAAAGAGTTTTTAACGTTAGGCTGGCAGATAAAAATGCCAGCCTTTTTTATGGAGTTAGCTATATTTATTGCCAAATAAGCAATGCTTTGTGTACACTCAAAATAAAAAGGTTTTTTTGTGAGAGTGGTATGAAGATGAATAAAAAACATATACAAAAGTTGTCAGTTTTATTGTTGTTTGTGAGTAATAATATTTTTGCCATAAACGTAACAGCAACGCTTAACCAAGTGATAAATACTAAATTGATAACAAGTCAGGATCAGTATAAAAAGTTGCGTGACAATCTTGCAATCATAAAAAATAAAGTTAAAGGTCAAGCTTGTAAAGAGTTCGTGCAAGCAGAGCAGCGAAATTTAGAACATAAATTTAGGCAATTTTTAGTAGATCAAGAATTAAAAAAAAAGGCTGTCGATTCTTTTCTAGCAAAAAAGGGACTAGAGAAAGCAGAAGAAGAAGAAGAAGAAGAAGAAGAAGAAGGTGTTTCGGTACAAGAAGTTCTTGAAGAAATGGTTGATGAGACAAAAGTTAAGATTGAGCACGCGCGTGAAGAGAAAAAAGTAGAAAAAAAGCTGGAAATACTAGAAACGCTAAGAAGAATTGCAGAAAGAACCGGAGGAGACCTTAAATTTAAAAGATCTTATGAAGGAATTATGGCCACTATAGATCCTTCAGCTATGCCTATCATGGATCCTTCAATTGAAGATTATTTTAATGAAAATCTTGTTAAGTTGTTGATGTTCGATGATGGTTATGAACTTTATAATGGTGTTGCGAATGGGGGAAGATTTGGGCATGATATTCATTCAGCAAAAAATATTAAGATTGTTATAGATACGTTTTTAGCGGTTGCTGAAAAGCATGATGTTATAAATTATGTACAAGCATCTTATGAAAATCCAAAAACGAAAAAACAAGTAGAATTCAAAGTGCAAAATATTTTTAAAGAGTTGTTGCGTGTGTATGATGCATTGTTATTGTGCATGTATTCTATTGCACCTGGTGGGGATAATCCACCACCAAGAAATACTTTGAAAGCACTTAAGTTTATACAAGACGTTGTTGGAGATGTTTCTTTGTTGCCAGGTCGTTTTTATGCAACGTATGACCAGTTTATGTCTGAATCATTTGTAAACGAATATGAAAATGGTAGTTTAAATATTTCTTACGAGTTTGAACAAAAAGAACGGATTGAGAAGCGAGAACGTACTGCAACATTGATTAAAGCTTCATGGCTACCTTGGCCGTTTTCGAACCAAAAAGTTACTATTGAAGTCCCTGCTCTTACGGTATTGCACAAAAAAGATTATCTATTGTTAGTGGCGAGTTGGTTTAATGAGTTATCTGAAAAGCTTGGATATGATTTAGAAATAACAACAGGTGCTTATGGAGAAAAAATAGAAGGTTTTGTTTCTACTGAAGGCTACGAAGAAGGTAGTAAAACTACGATGCAACCGGCTCCAGAGTTTTCTGAAGATAATTTACAACGGTTGCTTTCTGATATTTATGCTGAAGTTGATAGTCAATTGATATATTTACAAATTTACGTAGATGATTTGCTCGAAAATCCTGATTATGTTGATACTCATGGTTTGGACTCTATAGATGGGTTTATTGGTGAAGTTATTGGTCTATTACAAATTTATGATATAGATCCTAAGTTACACAGAATTTTAATAGATGTTTTGTTACCTACGTTACAAAATTTGTTTATGCATCAAAGTGAACATCCATCATCACAACCATTGAGTGAAATAGAATTTGCAAAGTTTGTACAAAAACATGTTGGTATTAGTAATTATGATAATACTGGAGAAAAATGGCAAGAACTCAATGAACGAATAGATCAGTTTTTTGCACCTGTTGCAGGAGATACTTATTCGGTAGAACAAGTACATGCGATAACGCGTTATGGGTTAATTTTGTTGAATAATGCGATAGCGGCAGTATTGAATGAAATACCCAAAGAGGTTTTGGAACAAGTATTATCTGAAGAAGAAGTTCCTTTAGAAGTAGAAATAAGAGAAGAAACTATTAAGATTTCTGAAGGCTTCGAAGAACACGGTGAAAGTACGACGCGGCATGAGGAGTTGGTCGAGGTTCCCGAAGAAAAAATTATAAAGTCTAGTCGCGCCATAGCGCATAGCGCGACGGCGGAAGAATCCGTCTTTGCTTCTACTGCGCCTGAAGGCTTCGAAGAACGCAGTGAAGCTACGACGCGGCATGAGCAAGAACTTGAACGTGAGCGTTTAGAAAAAAAACTTCCTGAATTAACAGAAGAGCAAGAAAAGCTTATGATTGCAGTTGGAGTCGTAGAACCACAAAGAAACACCTTTGTAAGTAAATTACAACAAGCACATCAAACAATTACTGATGAATCGTTTGAGCGTACGCTTGAAATAATTAATGAACTTGCAACGTTGTTTTTAAGTGATGATAACCAACAAGTACAAGAATTTTATGATTCGATGGTATTTTTACAAGATCATGAATTATTTAAAAATTTTACCTTAGATAATCTTTTTGTCTATGTTTGTACGTTATTTGATGCGGTGCGTCATAAATTGTACCAAAAGTTTGCAGATATTCCATCATTAAAAACTTCAGATGATGTTATTGAATCATTATCATTATTACTAAGGCAAGAACGTATTGATGAAGTTAACGAGCATGCAAGAACATTGCAAGAACAATTAATTACGTTGATTAACAATGTTTATGAAAGATGGAAACCGTGGTTATCGCATGGGTTTAAAGTAGAATATGATGGTCGAACTCTTGATCTTACAAATGCGTATGAAGCTACTGGCTTGCCAGGTATTATTTCACAAAAAGATGTAGAAGGTGGTGGTGTAATACCGGCATATTATCAATATTCTATCTCAGAGCGTTTTGTGGGTTATCAGTTTATTTATGATGATCAAGATGATTATTTTGCTAGAATAAAAACAACTTTTGATGAATTAAAGAAAAATAGACTAAAGAAAAAACATACTGACATGCGTTTATTGGTATTACCTGCAATAAAATCTACATTTTCTAAAGATTATAATGATCTTTTTGCATTGATTCCAGAGGGAAAATCACAAGCGATAAATAGTAAGAAAGCAAAAAAAGAAGCACAACAGGAAATGCAAGAAATTATTAAGCAAATGGGTTTTGTATCGCCGTCGGGGTTAGGTTTTGATATTTCAGGATTTGGTTCTGCAAAATCTGATGTTGGGTTATTTGCAGAATATGAACGCTCTTTTGAGTCTAAACGTTTAGAAAAAAAACGAGAGTTAGAAGAACAGCGTAAATTGGAAGAAAAAGAACGTCTTGAACAAGAGCGAATTAAGCATGAACAAGAGATCGCTCGACAGAAAGAACTAGAAGAGCAAGAACTTGAACGTGAGCGTTTAGAGAAAGAAGAAGTGCGTAAACAAGAAGAGCAAGCTCGTTTAGAAGAAGAAAGATTGCAGAAAATAAAACTAGCAAAAGAACGAAGAGAAAGAAAAAAAGAAGAAAGACGAAAACATTATTAAAAAGATTACTTGGATACAGCGAAGATAAATTTTCAGTTTATCTTCAAATTACGCGTATATTCGTCTTTTAGAGTTGTATTTAGACAAGTTAATGGAAAACTTTAAGAAAAACAGTTGGGAGTATTGCTATTTGTAAAGTTTTATTGCTAATCTGATTAGTGAAATAGTGTCAAAACGATCAAATAATTGATTAAATGGCATAAATGGAAGGTTTAGTCGTTAAAAGGAAAAGCGATGAAAAAAGTATTACAAACTATTATGATTACAGCTATTTTAGTTGGCCATGCACCACAGATGCAAGCAATTACCGTAAGAGATTATCAAGAACAGTTAGTTGAATTTGAAACTATGCTTAAAAAGCTAACAAGCCCAACTTATGGCACATTAACACCTAAAGAACAAGAAAATTTAGTAAGTGAAGCACAAAATTTATATAACACAACGAAAAGTCGCTCACAATTTGCTGCGCATGAAACGTTTAAAAAGTTTGTCGGAGCATTAGAATCTCGTCAAGAAGAGTTAGTTGGAGAAGAGTTTGGCCTGGAAGGCTTATTTGAAGAAGAAGAGCCATGGGAAGAAGTTTTAGAGCCAAAAGTTGTGGTAGTGGAAGATGAACCAGTTGTTGTGCCAGAACCAACTGAAGCACAAAGATTGGCTGAGGAAGCTGCTGAAGAAGAAGCGCAACGATTGGCAGATGAAGAGGCTGAACAATTACGATTGGCTGAGGTAGCTGAGCGACAACGAGTAGCTGATGAAGAAGCTCGACGATTGGCTGAATTGACTGGAAAAAAAGTTGAAGTGGATGAGCCAGAGTTAGAATCAAAAGCTTTGTTAGGGGATGAGCCAGAAAAAGAGTTGGTAGAGGTGGATGAGCCAGAACCGTTACTTATAGGTGCAACACTGGGTGAATTAAGCTCAGCTGAACGGTTAGAAATTTTGCAAGAAACTTTTAAACAGGAAATGAAAGAGGTGAGTGATTTTATTGTTAGTGGTGATGCTTCTAACTTGAAAGAACTTGTTGGTAAATCAATAAGTGATGGTGAAATAAGCAATGATTTAATTGGTCAAATTGATACAAAAGAATTTTCTGATCAAGTTACTTCATTAATGAAGTTATTAGAAAGTACGATTGCAACCACTGGTGAGTCTTCTAAAGAGTTAATGGAACAAATTGCTAAGTCTCAAGGAATACTAAATCGTCCAGCGGTAGAAGAAGCTATAAAAGAGGAAGCTCAAAAATTATTCGTTGTTTATAAAAATATACAGTCCAAATTAAAAGGCATTCAGGTAGTTTATAAATTTCTTAATAAGAATAAAGATTATGATGTGGGTAGTGGTGAAAAAACGCTGATTGTGATTCTTAAAGCTAATGATGATATGAAAACACTTTTAGTGGAAGATGAAATACAAACTTTAATGAAGAAAGCTGGGATATCAATGAGTTATAATGACGTTGAAACAGATAGTGAAATAGCAAGAGAAGCTATTTCGGAGATTGATGTTTATGAATATGAAAAAACGTTATCACGAGAAGAAACAAAAGAAGTTGCTAAATTGCTTATTGCTCTTAATTTAAAGCGTCTTGAGTTGTTACTCTCTGAGCTTGAGAGATTTTTTTTCGACCCAGTTAGCACTTTGCTCGAAGTTGACTAAAAGGCCTTTGTCCATTAAATAACAAATAGTTTTATACCAAAAAGCCTCGATATTTTCGGGGTTTTTTGTTTTGTGCTACACTAAAAGCATGAAGAAAAAACAGACACAAGGTGAATTAATCTTTGGTATTCATCCAATCATCGAAGTCCTAAAGGCAAAAAAGCGTAAATTATTGCGTTTGTACACGACAAAACCAACACCAAAAGGTTTTGCGCAAATAGAAAAACTTTTGCCTGAGCATGTGCCAATTCAGTACGTTACACGTGCAGTGCTAAACCGCATGTTGCAAAATGAGGAGCACCAAAGCGTCATTGCGTGGGTGCAGCCATTTGTGTATCGCTCAACAATGTTTGATCCACAAAAACACCAATCATTGCTTATGCTCGATAGTGTGCAAGATACGCGTAACTTGGGTGCAATTTTGCGTTCAGCGTTTTGCACAGGTGTTGATGGCGTTATTTTGCCACAAAAAAAGAGTGCACCAATTACTGGCACGGTGCTAAAAGCATCAGCAGGCTTGGCTGAACACCTAAACATTTATCAAGTTGCGTCAGCAAAAGCAGGTTTGCAACAACTTAAAGATGCGAAATATTCTATTTATCTTGCAACGCTTGATGGTGTTGATGCACGAACGTGTGACTACAAGCGACCACTTTGTGTGGTAATTGGCAACGAGTCTATTGGCATTGATAAACAATTATTCAAATACGGTCAACAAGTTACGTTGCCAGAACGAGTACCAGGTTCATCGTACAATGCGTCTGTTGCTGCGGGAATTTTATTGTTTATTGTTAATCAAAAATTAAGTTAGTTGGTATAGCAAGAGTCACTTAGATTTGCGCATATAACGTAATTCACTAAGATATTCACAATCTCTTTGGGTATAATTTTCCAAGGTATTTTTATGTCAATCCGTCTTCGCAAGCATGCTACGCCGAGACAAGAAACACCTTGACCAAAAGGACACAAACGTTCCGTTTGATCGTTAAACGCGTCAAAAGGTCAAGATTCATTCATCCGTCTACGCTTTGCTACGTCGGATATCAGAACTTTCCTTGACGCTTATCAGAGTAATTAGTAAAAAGAAATCGGCAGCAAGCTACCGAGCATTAAAATACCCTCAATTGTTTGCTTCTCAATTCTTGTTCGTCCATTTTGTTTAACTGATTTTTAATATATTTACGAATAACTTCTTCATTTGCATTACCAATAGTTTCTACAAAAAAACTTTTCGTCCATAGTTCCCCACCCCAAAAACATTTTTTCCTTAGCGCTGGATATAACTTGAAGAAATTTCGTGCAGATAAACTTTTTATAATTTGCATAATCCTTGATGCGCATAGTTTTGGCTCAGAGTATTTTGCTTGTCTTTTTTGCCATTCATGGTATCTTTTGCGTTATAGAAAATTTTATTTTTTACTGGATTTAACGACCATGAAAAACAACGTCCGTTCTTTATCTTTCTGTTTGTTAGTTTTTTTTGGATTGAATTATTCAAAGCAACTTATTGCTAATGACAGCGCTTCTTATCTTGAACCTAACATTACAACAGTAACTAACGTGATCCCCACTAACCCCGAACTATCTCTAGCAAATCAAATCGCCTTACTTTCTTTTGAATATAAATGGCAATTAATCACTTTGCTTGCTTGCTCTATTGCTTATTTTTTTTACAGAAAAGAGAATAAAAAAAGTAAAAAAATAAAAGATCTAAACAGAAATCACACACAAGCAATAGAACAAATAGAAACAGAAAAAAATGAAGCTATCGAAAAATTCGAAAATAACATTGAAATTTTACAAATTGGCGCAATTAAATTTTTCAATCTTCCTGAAGATACAATTTTAAGTGTAATTTTACATAAAATGCAATATGAACTGGACAAAATACTCGATATTAATGAAACCATGGAAGAAAAAATTCCAGAATTACATGAAATAATAAATAAATTAACTCATACAATAGAAAATTTAGAAAACATTGTAAAAAACGTATGTGAAAAAGATAAATTAATAGAAATCATGACAAGTAATGATGAAATTAAAATGAAACTGTTAGCTGAAGGACCAAAAAAAATAATTGCTGAACTATGCTCTTATTTCAACAGTTTTTATGATGATTTTGATACTGATAAAAATAAAAAACAATTATTGGTTACATCAAAAAACTTATCCGAAGAAAATAATACTTTTTTTAACAATCATCACATTGAAAAAAGAGAAAATTATCTATTATTAGAAAATCAAGATTAACCACACACTGAACAATAAACTATCTAAACGATCGAGCAATCCACCATGCCCAGGCAAGATTGCTCCACTATCTTTTATCCCTGCACTGCGTTTTAAATAAGATTCAAACAAATCGCCCGCAAATGCTAACACACTTATGGCGAGCGCAAAAAAAATAACTTTAAAGTTAAAAAGTTGGCCTACAAATTGCGTGTAAAAAAATAATGCTGTAACCACAAAAACAAAACCACCAAAACACCCTTGCCATGTTTTTTGTGGCGAAATAGTTGGTGCAATTATGTGACGCCCAAACAATTTGCCCACAATGTACGCACCGGTATCGAAACTTGCGTTTAACACAATCAACAATAACAATTGTGATCGCAATGCATCATCGTACCAGGCATACCCAATCATCACGCATGGCGCTAATGGGTACAATGGCGTCAACCAGCATAACCAATTGATTGATGATTTTCTGCACAACGGCAACCACTCATAAAACAATAAATAGATTGTTGCGCATGCAAAAATTGCACAAAAAAATAATGGTGAAAAAAACATGTAAGAAGAATACAAAAAAAGAAATAACAACAGCGCAGTCAAAAAACGCTTAATAACCGGCTTCATTAGGCGTAAACGCATTTGAAATATACTCAATATCACATTGATTATTTATCGCATAAACAATGGCAACATCAAACTGGAACGTGTACTCCGTATGGTTTTGTTGCATAAAACGTCGTGCTGCTGTGTAAATTTTTTGTTGTTTGCGATGGTTTATCACTTGTGTTGCATCTAACGATCGTGACTTACGTGTTTTAACTTCTACAAAAACAACGATGTCATCTTTGCGTGCAATGATGTCAATCTCTCCACCACGACAACGAAAATTACGTTCAACAATTGCAAAATGTTGTTGTTCTAAATGATGAACAACTGCATTTTCACCAAGTATGCCAATCTGTTGATTATGATTCATAATTAAAACCTGGTTACCATATCAACTTTTTCTGTCATGTTTGCTGTGTTATGCGCAAAGCACAATTCTGTTGTGCCATCTTTTTCAAACGTTGCAATGTGCTGTGTAAGTTGCAAAAACTTTTCACCCCATTTTTCTTGCATGTGCGCAATACGCATTTTAACAGCTTTTTCTTGTCCTTTGTCACGATAGAATTTACAAATTCGTAGTTCGCTTTCAACAAGTTTTTCGTAACACATAGTTTGTACGCGACGCACAACGTCGTGATATTTAAAGAATGTTGGCCGTTGTAAAAACTCAGCACACAAGACAAGCGTTGCTTCTGTTTGTGTTTGATCGCGATCTGTCGCTAATGTGCACTTCCATGCAGAAATTACTTCGCGATAAGCTGAATACGCAACTTTATCATGCCCTGCATACAAGTCTTTAATTTTACCGTACGCGCGTTCTGCTTTTTTGAAATCACCATATTCAAAATAACAACCTGCTAAATCTGAAAGATATTCTACGCGCTGTTCTTGATCTTTTGAGATTTTCAATAATCGTTGCAAATACTTTATTGCAAGATTATAATCTTTGTTTTCAATTAATTCATCTTTACGCTCAACGAGTTCTGCTTCATTCTTTTTTTCAAAAGCAACAAATGTTTTGTTTGCGTTTTTTATCTGTTTTTCTTTTGTGATACGAAATTTTGCATCAACAAGTGAGATGATCAAAAAACAAACAATTAAAAAAATACGTGATACGTTATTCATAGCGCTAAATAAAAAAAACTAAAATAATTCTATAATATCCTTATTAATTAATAGTATACTGGTATTTCATAGATGACAAGGATTATAAAAATGGCACAAAAAACACTTCATGAATTGTTACTTTCATCAAACATTGCAACGCAAGAACAACTTGACGAATGTATACAAACAAGTAAAAAGACCGGTAAAACACTTGAAATGTGTTTAGTCGAACAAAAACTGACCACACCGCAAGATATTGCAAAATTGTATGCAAATTACGCTTCAATGCAATATATCGAGACTATTTCTGATGAAATGGCAGATCCAACATTGCTCTCACAAATACCACTTAAATTTTTACGAGCAAATATAGTTATTCCAGTAGCGCACGATGGTGTTAAGTTTGTCGTTACTGCTAACCCAACAAACTTTCAAATCCTTGATGAAGTAAACTTATTACTCGGTGGCGATCTGCGTTATGCAATTGCACCGTATAACATAATTATTGATTCGATCAATCGTTATTACCCACTAGAAAGTGGTAAAGAGATGATCGAAAGTTTAGAAAAAGAAGATGATATCGACAAATCAATTGAACTCGCAGAAATAGAAGATACTGATATTTTATCGATGGCCAGTGAAGCGCCAATTATTAAATTGGTAAACAGTATTTTGTACCAAGCAGTAAAGCGTGAGGCATCTGATATCCACATCGAACCATTTGAAAAAGAAGTTCGTGTACGTTTTCGTATCGATGGTATCATGTACGACATTATGCATCCACCAAAACGATTGCAAGGTGCGCTTTCATCACGTCTAAAAATTATGGCCAACTTAAACATCGCAGAAAAGCGTGTTCCACAAGATGGACGAATTCAAATAAAAGTTGCAGGGAAATTATTCGATATTCGTGTATCAATCCTTCCAGTTGCGCATGGCGAACGCATAGTGATGCGTTTACTCGATAAATCAAAAACATTTGGCGAACTTAAAGACATGGGCTTTAGCGAACGTGATCTTAAAGTAATTATCGATAACATCGATCGCCCGAACGGCATTATTTACGTGACTGGGCCAACTGGTTCTGGTAAATCTACCACGCTTTATTCTATTTTAGGACGTCTTAACAAACCTGATTCAAATATTATCACGGTAGAAGATCCGGTTGAATATCAAATGGCAGGTATTGGACAAGTGCAAGTAAAAGAAAAAGTTGGCATGACGTTTGCCGCAGCGTTACGTTCTATTTTGCGACAAGATCCCGACATTGTTATGATCGGGGAAACACGTGATCAAGAAACAGCGCAAATTGCAATTCAAGCAGCGTTAACTGGTCATCTTGTGCTCAGCACATTACACACAAACAGTGCGCCAGCATCTATCACCCGTTTGATCGACATGGGCATTGAACCATTTTTAATCGCATCATCAGTTATCATGGTGCTTGCACAACGCCTTGTTCGTCGCTTGTGCAATGATTGCAAAGAACAATACCAACCAGAACAAGAAATGCTTGATAAACTCGGCATCACCGCAGAACAAAAAACATCAATGACCTTTTACAAAGCAGTTGGTTGTTCTGAATGCCTTGAAACCGGTTATCGTGGCCGACTGGCAATCTTTGAAGTTATGCAAATGACTGCCGGTGTAGCAAAACTGACTATCGCGCGAGCTGACACAGCAATTGTAAGAACACAAGCAATCAAAGATGGCATGACACAACTTGTTATTGATGGCGCACGAAAAATTGGCCAAGGTCTCACCAGCATCGAAGAAGTATTAGCAGTAGCGACAATGGAATACAGTGTGGAAGAATAATTATCACGGTTATTCATTACTCGAAATTTGTATTGTTTTGTTGTTAATTGCATTGGTCACCACGTTTGGTGTAAGCAGCGTACGTTTTTTAAACAATTTTAGTGTTAATGCAGCACTGCATACCATTCGTGCAACCTGCAAACAATTACAACAACGTGCACAAAGCACACAAGCAACACAGACGTTGACAGTTGATCAAAAAAATAATTGTTTACGTCATGATCATGGCACAATAAAACTGAACAACACGATACAAATAAACACGCTTAACGACGTATTAGGCCCACCGGGATCACCACGCAACAAAATAACTAACGCAGTCACGTTTAAACATAACGTTATAACATTTTACAAAAATGGTTCAATTAGTGGCGGGACTATTTACTTAACTGATAATGGCAATAGTTATCAATACGCATTGAGCAACAGCATCGGCAGTGTACCAACTTTACAACTTTATCGTTGGCATGATGATGCGTGGCACACCATCACGTAGATTAACGTGACATAGTAATTAACTTTTGTCGTAACTGTTCGTCTAAGACTCTACAATTTACCAAAATATAATAAATCATCGATTTTGAAATACTTTTATCAACTTCTGAACACCATGATTTTGTATCCTTATCCCAAATTTTATATCCATCTTTTTGTTTTTTTAGCTCAAATCTATCTAAATTACTCAAATTTTCAATCTTTTTATCCTGCCAATTCCACAACAAATCAAGATCAACAAAATATATATCACTGTCAATCAAAAAAAACTTACTTTTTTCACCTACCTTCCGCCCTAGTTTGCGAGATGTCACACGTTCAATGTTACACACCCAAGGTTCATCGTTATGAAAACCTAAGAAACGCGTTGGGCTTAAAGGTACAATTTTTTTGCGTAAATAAAACTGTATTAATCGACGATCTGATGGCCTATGATTATTTGATGACCTATATTTATCTGATGATCTATAGTAATTATCACCCAGTGAACAAAAAACATTTTGTACCAAAAATACAAAAATAATAACGTTAATTTTTAAGATTTTCTTCATTAATCACCTTCTAAAAGTTGTACAACCCCACTCTTTTTTGTTAGAAATAATACACCTCAGTTGTTGAGAGATAAAAAAAGCCAAGAGAAGTAGTAATGAAAAGAAATTTACCTCTTTACCTCATCGCATGCTGGATTATAACACACATAAACATAACACACACCTATTTGTTACCGCCACTATTTGCCGATGAAGACAAAAAACCGGTACAACCACGTTGGGGATCATTAAAAGATTTTTTCTCGCCAAAAAAACCTGCTAAAAATGAAACTGTTGTACTTAACGAAACTCCCGATTTTGGAAAAAAACATTTTATTATTGGGTACGGTCCGTACGTTGAAGGCGATAAAAGCGATAAAAAGCCAAAAAAGGCTACAACTAAAACAGACATTATTCCCCAGTGCGAAGATGGCAGAATTTGTTCTGCATTTTTTTCCCCTGACGACAAAATACGCAAAAAACTTATTGCACTTTTTGAGCGTGAACGTAAACAAATCCGCATTGCAGTATTTCATTTTACCGATAAAATAATTGCAGAAGCACTCAAAGATGCTGCAAAACGTGGTGTTGAGGTTACCGTCATTGTAGATCCTGGCTGTAAGCGTGATCGCTTTAATAAATTAAATATGCTTGCTGAAGAAAAGCGCATCAATGTGCTTGTGTATGACCCACAAGCGCATAAAAACTTTTTTGTTAGTCTTATGCATCACAAATTTATTCTTCTTGATAGCAATGTTTATAACAAATCATTAATTATTACTGGATCATTTAATTTAACTAAAGCAGCACACGTGCGAAACAAAGAAAACATTGTCATTCTTGATGACCGAACAATAAAAAAACAATTTTCTGAACAATTTGAACAAATAAAAAAACAATCCAATCTGTATACACCAACTAACGTTGTGCAACTAACACTGGACTCACAAAAAGAACAAACTTAAATAAACTTTGGAAAGTAAGGAATCTAAAATGCTTCACTACTACGATTCCTTCTTAGTTCGAATTTATATTACTGCGAATTTTATGAAAAAGCAAGAAGATTTTTTTATTTTTAAAACAACTTATTCTGTTACGCCCACATCACGGTTTGTAAGATAATAAAAGCCACAAAGCGTTCCATCAAAACTTATTAATGCTACACATAAACGTTTATATGGAATAAACCAATCTTCTTTTTCTATATTTCCTTCTTGACTTCAAATAGTAAGTGCATAATTTGAACTACTATTCCAACATTGTACAACGTACCTCCAAAAGAGGTCAATCGGAAATTGAAATTCAATAACCTTTCGAGGCCTATAGTTAAGTTGGTTCA
>DAOUPL010000068.1 GCA_030626185.1 bacterium
TGAACACTTTTGGAGTAGCATTAAACATTTAATTCGAAAAGCGTCTTCTGTGTCAAAAGATTTTTACAAATCTTCTATAGAAATTTTGGGAAATCTGTGCGCTTCTTAGTGAAGTTAGCTATATCAGTATGATTAAGCGTTACAGAAACATGAGGTGAAGAGTTTAATATCGTGCTGCAAATAAGTAATAAAAATATAATTGTTTTGTATTCTTTCTCTCTTTTTTGCTTCATATCGTCATGCTAGTACAAAAAAACAAACATGATAATACAGCATTACAAAACACTCACAACGAAATATTTTTTATAAGTACTCCTATAAGCGTCTACGCAAGTTTTCTACTACGCTTTTCAAGCTTCGAAGAACATGCTGATAGCGCCTGTTATACGAAGCCTTGGCGAAGTCTGAAAGAACGATCAAACGGAACGTTTGTGTCCTTTTGGTCAAGGTGTTTCTTGTCTCGGCGTAGCATTTGTGCGAAGACGGATTGACATAAAAATACCTTGGGAAATTATACCCAAAGAGATTGTGAATATCTTAGTGAATTAAGCTATAATACAAGTAACAAAGACAAACAAGATCAAAAATATTCACAAAAAAAGGGAACGCCTTCACGTTCCCTTTTACAATTAACTCTTCTAACTTTTAATTTAAAAAGTTATTATTCAAAATCCATATCCATTGGTGGCATCATACCCGGACCACCTTGTGATGCAAAATAATCATCATCAAACGTAATCTTGTACTCACCACGTAAACGGTTCATGTTTTCTTCAAACTGTTTACCTTGTTCTTCTTGCATCAACAATTGTTTAATGTCTTCTTTTATTTCTGCAAATGAACGGTATTCTGTTGGATTTTTATCCAATGCAGCTACTACCCAATGCGTACCATCAGATGCTGTTGCAACCATCACGCTTGGCGTACTTGCAACGCCTAAAACTTGATCTTTTACTGCTGCATCAACTGCTGGGGATAAAATATTTACTGTACCAAAATCTTTTAGATCAACTGCGATACCTTTTGAGTCAGCAAGCGTCATCATGCTTGTGCGTAACATTTCTTCTGAACTATCGCCCATTGCTTGCACTTCTGCTTTAAACACATCAGCATCTTCTTTGTTTGCAAACATGATACCCATCGCTTGCACACCACCTTGTTGCGTTACCACACCTGGCAAAATATCTTTTTGTGCTTCGTAATATTCACGTGCTTTTGCATCCGAAACAGACGCTTGTCTCATATGATCATCTTGGAAAAACTTCATGTTAACCATACGGATAACTGCTTGGTACCCTTGCTTAACTTCTGCTAAATAATCAGCTCGTTGATCAATGTTTTTATCTTGAATGTAGCGATCAACAACTGCTTGATTTGCTAGCCCTTCAGCAAGATTTTTGTTTAATTCTTGTTCACCAATCAACGCAACGATTTGTTGCAACTGTGGTTGAGCTTCAAACAATTTTGTTCGCTCATCTAGCAAGCTATCACTTGTTACAATTATCTTGCCATCCATCCAAACTAATGGATCACCAGTTAACTCTTCTACTTCAACGGTTTCTACATCTTGCGTTGCGGTAACAAGATCATTACTTGATGTCACTTCACCTGTTTTTTGTGAAAACCAATCAAACAACGCACAACCGGGTAACAATAACAACAACAATGGTAACGTGTAGACTATCCGTTGAGTTTTGTAAGATCCATTCATTCGATTCCTTTATTTTTGGAAACAACACAATACAGTTTAACTTATATACAGAATATAGTAGCATATTGTAAGTGATTTACAATGAATACACTATTCCATAAAAAAGGATACCATTTGAAGCATTACGTTTTTATTTTTACTTTTTTAATTTTTTCTTGTTCTCTTATCGGCAGCGATAACCCTGACCAAAATGAAGGATGGGTACAATATTATTATAAAAAGGGATGTCGCGCATATGCAACACGAACTGATCCAACAACACAACGAAGACTAATTGGAATCATCAAAAATGAAGTCGAACTTGATAAAACACGTAACAACAGACGTGATATTACCAACTTTATTCAATACCCATCACAAACATATATTGATAACCAAATAACAAAGGAATACTTTAAAAGAGAACGTATTATCAAATATTAGACCTCTTCTGAAACTCAAATATTCAATTCAAAGTTATAGATTCCAGCAATAAGATTAAACCGCAAAGCAAATCTTTTTCTTCGATTTCGATAACGATCAGCAACAATTTTAA
>DAOUPL010000031.1 GCA_030626185.1 bacterium
AAGATGCTAAATAATACTTTTCCATTTATAAAAAATTTTTACTGCACAAATCCCCTTATGTTGTTTTTTTATCCTGCACCTCAACACCCATCGCCTGTAACTCATCACGTAGATCATCAGCAAGCGCCCAATTTTTATCTTTTCGCGCTTGTTCACGCTGTACTATCAATTGTTTCGCGCGATTGCTGAGCGCAACTTGTTGTTCTTTAATCGGTTGCAACGTAAGACCAAGCACTTGTTGCACAAATGCTTTAATCACCTTTTTAAGTTCATTGTCATGAGCAATTTGAGTTGCATACTCAAAAATTACCCCAAGCAGACCTTGAGTGTTAAGATCATCAAGTATATGCGAAAGTATTTTTTGTGTAATAGCGTGTTTTTGCAATGTTGCAACGTTAACCGTTTCATCTTCGCTTGAAACACCAACAAACAAATTGCATAACTTTTTATACGCTTTAGTTAATGATTGTAACTCTTGATCAGCAAAATCTAACGGTGCACGATAGTGATGATTTAAAAAATAAAAACGAACAATCATCGGATCAATATCTTTAAATAAATTTTCTAACGAAATAATATTACCTAATGATTTTGACATCTTTTCTTTATCAAGACGTACAAAACCATTGTGCACCCAATAGTTCACAAACGGTACTTGATGCAATGCCCATGATTGTGCTTGTTCGTTCTCATGATGTGGGAACACCAAATCAAGCCCGCCACCATGAATATCTATTTGTGTCCCAAGATATTTTTTTGCAAGTACAGAGCATTCGATATGCCATCCTGGTCGCCCCCATCCCCATGGGCTGTCCCAAAAAGTTTTTTCTTTTTCTGACTTCCACAACGCAAAATCTAATGGATCTTTTTTGTTTGTGCGCACGTCAACACGTTCCCCAGCACGTAAGTTTGCAACATCATGGCCAGAAAGTGCGCCGTATTTATCAAACGATGCAATGCTAAAATAAACATCACCTTCAACAGCATATGCATAACCATGATCGATAAGTTCTTGAATAAACGTTATAATTTCTGAAATGTTATCAGTCACCCGTGGTTCATAATCTGGTGACAAACAATTAAGTGCACGCATTTCATTGTGATATGTATCAATGTTCTCTTGCGCAATTTCTGGATACCGAGAAAAATCATTAAATCGTTCTCGTGCTTTATTAATTAATTTATCATCAATGTCAGTAAAGTTACGACAATACGTCACTTTGTAGCCAAGAAATTGTAACACTCGATACAAAACATCAAATGTCACGTAACAACGCCCATGACCAATGTGTGCACGATCATACGGCGTAATACCACAAACATACATCGCAACATTATTTGGTTTAAGCGATTTAAAAGATTCTTTTTTCCCTGATTGCGTATTGGTTAGCGTTAACATACAACGTATCCTACAACAAATTAATCTTATAATAATCTTTAAGATACACGATTTTCACACAAAGCTCCTCTTTTTATTATTACGAGTTACTAGAGAATTTTTGAAAAAATAGTACTCTATTTTTATCAGATATAATTAATAGATTATAAAGAAACACTATGCTAGAACGTTTTACATTATTACGATATACTTTTGTGCTGTTATGCATAACGCTAACAAACACAACACAAATACTGGCCGAAGATGTAGAATTTTCACCTTACAGAAGACGCGCAGTACACGATCGAATCATTAATAATGTCACCATTGTTGGCAATAACATTGTGCCAACTAATGCGATTAAACTTATGAGCCCATTCAAACAAGGGTATCCACTTGATACCAAGCAAACAACACCGTTTATTAAAGCATTACATAAAAAGTTTAATCAAATACAAAAAGTTCGTATCGATACACGATTATTACAAAACAACAACGTTGACTTACGCATAAAAATAGAAGAAAAAGAACCACTTGATATTGTAACCATCCTTGGCAACAAAAACTTAAAAGAAAAAGATATTCGCGAAGCGATGGAAGTTGACGAGTTACAAGCTATTAACGCAAGTGAACTTAAATTGTATACCGAAAAAATTCGTGAAATGTATTTGGATAAAGGATACTTTCAAGTAAAAATTGACGCCACACTTGCCAAACGACAAGACGACAGAATAGAAGCTATTTTTGCAATAGAAGAAGGTCAAAAATCTCTTATAAAACGTATTTCGTTTAACGGCAACGAACATGTAAGTAGTAAAGAATTACGTGGTGTCGTAATCACTAGTGAAGATTGGTTACTTGGATTTTTAGATAAAAACAGTGTGTATCATCCCGATCGCTTACGTGCTGATAAATACATGATTCAACAACATTACCAGAATAAAGGTTTTTTAAACGCAAAAGTTAGCGACGTCAACATTGATGTTGATGAAAAATCACAAAATATTTCACTCACATTTGATATCAAAGAAGGTGATCTTTATACTATCGGTTCTATCTCGGCACCAGGCAATGATGTGTTGCCAGAAGAATATTTATTAACACGTATTCCTGTGCGAGAAGGTGATAAATATTCACGCGAAAAACTTACTCGTGCAATAAAAAGTTTAGAATCTATTTGGGGTGATTACGGTTACATTTTTGCACACGTTAATCCTGCAATGCAGCCAAACCAACAAACAAAAACAATTGATCTTACTTTTTATTCAGAACTTGGTGAACCAATTATCCTTAATCGCATAACAATTCGCGGTAACAAAAAAACTCGTGACAAAATTATTCGTCGTAAAATTACGTTGCAAGAAGGTAACATCATCACCAAGCGTGGCATGGAACTTTCTAAACAATACGTGACAGCACTTGGTTATTTTGATCCACAAGATGGCGTTAATTGGAAATTGATTAAACGCACACCAACAAGTGCTGATCTTGATCTGATTGTAAAAGAAGGCAAAACTGGTCACTTTAACTTTCAAGCTGGTTTTGGTGGCGCAGGCGCTGACATGTCTTCTCCTGCATCTGGTTTTTCTGCAACGTTACAACTTTCTGAAACTAATCTTATGGGCTATGGAACTCATGTTGATTTTTCTGTTTCTGGCGCAAAAAACGACAAAACCGGCATGCTACATATTTCGCAACCATGGTTATTTGATAAACCAATTTTAGGTGCATTTGATATTTTCCACAAACGCCCATCATACAATCAGTTAAGTTTAATCCAAACACGAATATCAGAGAAAAAAACATCACGATCAGTGCACGAACGTTTAACCGGTGCTGCATTCTCGTTAGGGTTTATCACCAACGTAAATTACAGCATTTTATACAACATGAATGTACGCTTAACTGTTGGCGGCGAACGTGTAAGTTATGAAGCTCCTCCATATGCAGATCCAACGTTTGTGCAACAAGACCGCGATGTGTATCAGCGAGTGCTTGATAACGAGTTTAAACCGGGCGAATACATTTGGGTTGGTCTTAATTTTGAACAAGATATGCGTAATCATCCCGTACACACTTCACAAGGGCATTGGTGGCATTTGCAATCACGTGTTGCGATTCCAACATTTGATAAATGCATCGGTTTTTATAAAGTAAGTTTTGATGGTCATTGGTTTACACCACTAATTGGTTATAACGATCTTGTGTTCCACCTTCATGGTTACGCAGGGCTCGCTGCACCACTTAACGATAAAGCAATTCCATTTGGTGAACTATTTCATATTGGTGGACAAGCAAGTGTTCGTGGTTTTAACTACGGAGAAATTGGACCGCAATTTGGCAATGATGTGAGTCATGATACAATCGGTGGGAAAAAAGCATTTTTTGTAAATGTTGAATTATTATTTCCAATTCGTCCCGATTTTAGTATGAAAGGTGCTATCTTTTATGATGGTGGTACTGGCTGGGATAATCCATACGTACGATCAAGTGATAGCAATTTAATTTTGAGTAACAGCTTTGATTATCGTCACGCCATTGGTTTTGGTATTCGCGTGTATCAACCAATGCCAGTAAAAGTTGATTGGGCATTTAAAATAGATCCGCGCACAGGAGAGAGTGGGCATGAAGTACATTTTGGTTCTTCTTACGATTGGTAGTTTTTGGTTATTTTTTACAACACATACTGCAGAACTTGATTACGTTACACTAGAAGATGGAAAAATTTTAGTCTTTCCACCACGACAAGAAATAATTATAACTCAAAATCAAAAAACTGGCGTAGACACTAGCGTACTCGCCAAAGCAGAAGTAGAAAACAGAAATATTATTTACAACGAAATTTATGTAAACATCAAACAAGAATTCACTACTTTTATCACCAACGCACAAGAATCCGCAACAGGATTAATCAACTTTATTACTACGTGGATACAACAACACAAACTTCGTGTTACATGTGTAACAGCACTCAGCATTTATGGCATAATCAACATTATGTTGTGTCATTATTATTATAAGCTTACGCAAAAGACCAAATGGGTTGTCTGGCAAAAAGAACGTTCTAATGCCGAACTTTTTGCGTTACCGCACAAACAATTGCAACAACAATTACTTAACTTTATTCACGAAGCATGCGCTAATCAACAAAATCCTATTGATCCATCACACGCCCTCGCACAATTTATTGAAGAGATTGATAAAGAGCTCAAACTTCTTGCTGATTACAAAAAATTGCTTTACGTTGCACAACGTTTGCCTTTATCTCGATTTATCATCACTTGGCACACACATGAAAAGATCACGCAACTGCACGAGCGATTATTGTTTATAAAACATATTTTCTTTTCATGGTTATCAGTTTATAATTGTAATCAAACACAGAACTGTTAGAATAACTCAATAGTTAATTTTCACATCAAGGATCTTTATGAAAAACATTCATCAATTATTATTACTTTCTTTATTGATGTTTCCTGCGCTATATGGTTCACAACAAAAAAAAAATAAACTAGATAGGTTACAACTAGACTTGTTGGCTAATAGTAACTTATCTAGTTTAAGAACAGTTCCAAATAAATCTCTGAAAGATTCCCTTAGACAAATAGGAAAATTAATTAACAATGAAGCAGCTCATCGAGACATACCAAATAATCAAGAAGCAACCTATTTACAAATATCTACTCAAAGAAGTAATAAAATACGAATTGGTCTAGATAAGTTACAACTAGACTTGTTGGCTAATAGTAACGTTTTTAGTTTAAGAGCAGTTCCAAATAAATCTATGAAAGATTCCCTTGGACAAATAGAAAAATTAATTAACAATGAAGCAGCTCATCGAGACATACCAAATAATCAAGAAGCAACCTCTTTACAAATATCTACTCAAAGAAGTAATAATCACTAAATTAGACTGTTGCTACGCGAGGTTGATTTTCACATCAAGGATTTTTATGCAAATTTCAAAAGTGTTTTTACTCGCAAGCTTATTACTTTGCACATATCAACAAACAAAACCTATTGATCTTCCCGGAAATGGTACAAAATTTACTATTTATATGGGTGCTATGTGTTCAATGGCATGCTATTTAGGATACAGCTCGAAAAACCTTCTAAATTCACCCACAAATACTAATTCCTTAATATTTTTTATTCCAACTTTTTTTAGCTTAGTGTTAGGTTCCTTCTTATTAGGTGGAAACATGAGAGATTTAAATCTAGATCAAATTAATAGTCTGATCGTGCATACGATGGATGAATACGCGTTACCGGAAAATAATGTGCCAGTCATATTTGCAAAAGCAGCTTGACCCAACAACGTTTTACCTTGTTTTATTGCTGCACGCAACGCTGATATAGCTTTTTTCGTTACAATATTTTTTCGTAATTTAATGTACGATAAACCTTTTTGTAAATTATCGTACAAATGACCAAAATCTACAAAACTTGACTGATTAAAACGTGTACACACTCGTCTGCTTGCCATGATAACTTTTTTTACCGATTTTTATTTTTGATACTTCATACACAAAAAACCAAATGGATTGTCTGGCAAAAAGAACGTTCTAACGCAGAACTTTTTGCGCTTCCGCACAAACAATTACAACAACAACTACTTAACGCTATTCATGAAACATGCGCCAACCAACAAAACCCTATTGATCCATCACACGCATTAGCACAATTTATTGAAGAAATTGATAAAGAACTCAAACTTCTTGCTGATTACAAAAAATTGCTTTACGTTGCACAACGTTTGCCGTTATCACGATTTATCATCACTTGGCACACGCATGAAAAGATCACGCAATTGCACGAACGATTATTGTTTATAAAGCATATTTTCTTTTCATGGTTGTCAGTCTATAATTGCAATCAAACACAGAATTGTTAGAATAACTTAATAGTTAATTTTCACATCAAGGATCTTTATGAACTATGTAAAAACTCTTTTACTCGCAAGCTTATTACTTTGCACACATCAACAAACAAAGCATATGCCAAATAAATCTGCAATAAAAATTCTTTCTATAGGAACAATACTCTTTGGAACAATGTGTTACGCTGGATATACAACAACTAATAAAGATGATTTTTCTTCAATAAAAAACGAGACCGGATATGTTCCCTTAGTGTTTTTAACTTGTTTACTAATTAGTGGCTACAGTGTTGGTAGGTATGCACAATACTTCTCTCAAAGCAGTTAGCCACAACAAATAATAAAAGTAACCAAATAAAGATGGCCGCATAAAACGGCCATCTTTTCTTATTCGCGACACGCAAGCAAAAACTTATACCAACTATTATCTTTTGCAAAGTCTGATCGTGCATACGATGGATGAATGCGCGTTACCGGGAAATAGATCGACACACCTTGAGCATTGCCCAAGTTTGTGCCAGTCATGTTTGCAAAAACAGCTTGACCCAACAACGTTTTACCTTGTTTTATTGCTGCACGCAACGCCGATATAGCTTTTTTCGTTACAGTATTTTTTCGTAATTTAATGTATGATAAACCTTTTTGTAAATTATCGTACAAGTGACCAAAATCTACAAAACTTGGCTGATTAAAACGTGTACACACTCGTCTGCTTGCCATAACAACTTTTTTTACCGACTCTTCTTTTTGATATTTTATGCACAAACTGAGTAAATTAGAAACTAAATCTAAATTTTTTACTAACTTGCTCACACATGATAAATCAACCGCTGACATTGTAAAATCACGTGTTACGTTACAATACGTTTGATAATATTCTTTTACCATCTGACTCGCAAAATCACGTGCAGAAACATTACGTTTTTTTAAATAACTAAACAAGCGTTCATAGTTCCAACCAGTACCAAGCTCAACTTCTTGTGAACCAACGGCATAATGCGCAAATGGCGCTATAAGATCATGTGTTTCCAGCATTGACATCAAACATGCATCAAAACCGATAATATCGAATTTTTTACCGTTTAATGATTCATTGCAAATTGTTCGCAACGCATATTGTAACTTTTGATTAGAAAGATAATTACCAGTTGTTTCATCCCAACAAATACCACGTAAGATTTCTGATAAATATGGACGACACAAATCAAACATGTTGGTTTTTTCATTAAGGGTAAAGCGATGATTCATACGTGCAATAGTCCCTGGTAATGGATCAAGATACCCGGTACCATGATCCCATAAAATTAATGCGTATTTTTTTGCTGGGAATTGTGAAATGCCCATTTTGCAAAATGAGATTAATGTTTGTGGATCACCACTATCCATTGTTGCGCTTGAGTTATTAGTACCATCAATTGCAACAAGTTCACCTTTTTTAACGTACAAACGCCACGTATGTTTTTTACCTTGTTGATCTTTAACATCAAGATGCACCACAATGTTAAATCTTTTTTGTGAGCCAACACGGTACATTTGTTCAAGATTAAATTGTGAAAAACGTGCTAAATTATTTGCCGCTGCAATATAAATCAGCACAGTCCATTCTTTTTGTCCTTGTTTTTTCACCAAAGAATGTGTTCGTAATGGTAACGAATTAATCATCTTATCAATGGACCATGAAATTGCGTCTTGCTGATGATACTCATATAAAACGGACGTAAACGAATCACTTATCGCACAGGTATGCGCACACAATAATCCAATTATCGATATTATTTTTTTAGTTTGTTTTATTATCACAAGCTGTCCCCTTTTGTTTTTAACATTATAATTAAAAGTTATACCAACTGATTAAAAGGGGTCAACACTGTTGTAACTTTAGAATAATCTCATCAATAACAGAACGTTAAACGTGAGAAAAAAACTTAACTGAAAATCTAAGAAAAAAAGATAGTGTGGATTATAAAGTAGTGCAAAAAATGCAATACAAATTATTGCCGACACTGATGAAAACGCACGTTTGTTTATCACATGCGCTTTATAAACAAACAACGTAGTCAGTGCACGCATAAACGATAGAGAAGCCCAACTCATCAAAAAATAAATAAAGACAAGCAACAACAGCAAAACTTCTTTTATCAACAAATTCATAGGAAGCAAACTAATCAACCATTGCAAAAAAATCACAAACAAAACCAAATGCAACCCAGAACGCGCAAAATAATGAGCAATGCCCCATTGTTTAAAATAATGAGAAACTTTATCACATGTACGTTTATCGTCAGAACGATTACCAAAAAATAAAGCACTTGCTAATGCACGTGACGTTCTGGTCAGCGATCGCATCATCGACCAATATAACTTTTTTCTTTTACTGTGCACCCATCGCCGTATGCTACGTTCTGGGCGGTGTGCACAATTAATTTCTTTTGCTGTAATAAACAATGTTGCACTTACACCCTGCTTGAGCAAATAACGCACAAACTCATCGTTATTCGGTTTTTTAAACGTAACGTCGTTGATTGTTATCGTATCACCAACTTTGCAATCACATTGTTGCGTGTAAACCAACATATTTTTATTAATACGATATTTATCTTTTTTATTTTGCAACTGTGTTGCCGCAACAGTAAACACATACGAATGCCGTGATCCACGTTGATACTGACAATCTACAATTGTTCCCGTAACACTATATTTTATGTTTGCATGCGTTATAAAAAAAGCATCAAACTGATCAATACTGTGCTGATACGAATACCCACCCCATGCAAAAACAATTATTAGCGCACAATACCACAAAAAATTTGGCAGTTGTTTTTGTAATGCAAACAACACAAACAAAGATGCCAAAGCAGCACAAAAGATTGTTGTACAATCAAATTGATACTGCTGTTGCACAACAACACCACTCATTAATGCAAGCAAAAATAGTATTGATGGTGGAAGCAAAAAAAATAACTGTTTGTATATATTTTGATAAAGTATCTGTTATACATGGATAAAAATATATTTACCATTTATTATAACAGTATTATTGCATTTCAATAAATCTTAACTTATTAATCAAAATTAACCAATGAAAAGTATCTCTAACACTGCCACATACACAATGCCATAAGTAGCAATATTAAAAATGTTCAAATTTCCACTTTTAGTCCACATAAGCTTAAAAATCGCAATCTCAGCAGCACGTAAAAACCTGCCTTGCTTCAATAAATTAGTTACGCTTTGTCGTAATAACCTATTATATTCTGGATGCCCATTTACTCTATACTTAAAATCAGTTTCTGGCACCTCTACAAATAGTTCATGTAAAAAAGGCTGCAAGCTGTCATTATGACAATACTTTTGAAACGGCAATGTTTCATTACCAAGTAAAACATAACGTCCATCTTTAACTACCAAAGACATCGTAGTATTCCAAACCTCTCTTTTATTACAACAATTACCAATCCATGTAGGAATTTTTACTTCTTTAAGCTTACTATATTCTTGCCAAACTAATTTTGCGATCATCTTAACAATTTCAAGGGGCACAATTGACCTCAAATGATTAAAAACTTCACAATAATTATATAAATAATAATTATGCGCATTTTGCAAAGTATTAAGAGGTAAAGATTCTCCCTCCTGAAAAGATAGCTCTCTATTATTATCAACTAAAATTTTATCATAAAAGATCAAACAACTACCATCATCACAATTGTCAAAAAATTCTTTTAATCGCACATCTCCATAATATATACTTCTATATTTTTTTTTCAGAGTATCTAATCTGTATAAAGAATAACCTAACACATAAGTATATTTATTGTGCAACCACATAAGCTCTTCTTCACTAGCAATAGTATTTTCTAAAATAAACTCTTTTAATGATAATATTTTTTCATACAAATTTAAAATATCTGAAAAATCTCTCAATAGACCTCTTCCGAAACAGTAAAAAAATGCTATATTAAGAATGATTTTTTTACGGGAGAATAAAATTGAAGCTAGCAAATTTACAAACATCTAGTGATGTAGTATTTCGTCGAGTGGTTGGTGTA
>DAOUPL010000034.1 GCA_030626185.1 bacterium
AAGCTAAACAATACAAACGATGACATTACAGCACCATATTTTAAAGCATTACTATACAATATCGCACATGACGTACGAAGAGATATATTCGACCACATTGAAGCAAACAACCTCGAAAAAGAAAGCATGTGTTTTGAATACTTTGGAGGTCTAAATAACATTCCCACATACAAGGCATTAATTTCTAAAGAACTTCAAGAATTTTTGGACGATCACTTGCTGAATATCAACAATGAAATTTCCAGCTCTGAAAATGAAGTTGATCTAAATGCTTTAATAGATCAAATATTTGAAACAAAAGAAAAACTTACAACAAAAATAGAAGAAATAATATCTAAAAATGATCCTCAATTTGTAAAAAAAGGAACGTTTCAATGGAGCCAAAGAAAATTAGGATTAGCCATGCTTGATATAGCCAATGGTACTTTTTATGAAAACTTTGTTAGACCATTGCATGAAATGCCAAAAGTGACCTCATGAAGAAAGTTTTATTTTTATCGTTGATTATCACAACAAACATCACCCTTTGCATGAACAGAGAACAAAGTAACCCTTTAATCAGCTCTCTTGTTCGCATTATAAAAACTGAATCAGTAAGATCTTCTGAATATCTCGATCAACGCCACATAAAAAATTACAATAATTTCTCTGTATGTAATTTAGCAATAAGAATATTACTTAACATGAATCAATACTTTGATAACCATAACAAATCTTTATCAGAATCGTTTCCAAATGATACAGAACTTACACAATTTATGAACGATAACAACATTCCAGAAAAATATTTTATACCAAAAATTAATGTATTGGCCTCACTTGATGAGCAATACGAGGCAATAGAAAATGATTCAATGCTTACGCAACAGGAGTACATCAACGCAATAACCTCTCTTTATCATGACATTAAAGAAATGATAAAGAATGATGAAAAAACATTAGATGAGCATAAACTTATGGCTCTTGCGTACATAAAAAAAGATCTTGGCACATTAATGCTTAATCATTTTTTACAAAATTCAGAACAAGTACCATTTGATGAATACCAAGAAAGCATTCCAATTCCAACAAATAATAAAATATCTTTAGCAATTAGACCAGCGTTTCAAGCAACATCCCCTGAATTCATTTCATCATTTAGACACAAAATAAATAGAAATTATTGGGAATATTGAGTTTTTTTAATTGTCGTTGTAAAAAGCACAATCACAAAAAGCACCCCACTCATGGTTGCAATAGAACCAGCAACCGAAACATCACACAACCATGCACCAACGTATCCCCAATACGCTGAAAGCAATGCAAAAAAGATGCTGTAACCAACCATGTGTACCAGCGATCGTGATAACAAAAAACCGGTTGCTGCAGGCGTAATCATCAACGCAACTACCACAATTGCACCAACAACTTCAAACGATGCAACGGCAGTGATTGAAGTGAGTAACAACAATGCGTAATACAAACGTTGCGGTTTGTAACCCATCATAATCGCTTGTGTTTCATCAAAGATTGCCAAACGTAATTGTTGATAATAAAAAATAACAAATAAAACATTTAATAACGCAACGCCACTGACAAGCCATAATGCAGTCGGGCCACAATCAACACCAAACAACATTAATCGTTGCAACGGCGCAAACACTAACTGCCCAAGCAAAACCATGTCGGTATCAAGATGAACCGATTGTGCATACTGCGCAATTAAAATAACAGCAACAGAAAAAAACAATGGAAAAACTAATCCAATTGCCGCATCTTTTTTTAACTTTTTTGTACTGATTAATAATTCAGTTACCGCCACCATTGCTACACCCGATAACGCAGCACCAATAAGCAACAAAGGCGAATGTAAGTTTTTAACAATAAAAAAGAAAATCACAATACCCAAAAGTACTGCGTGACTAATCGCATCTGACATGAGCGCTACACCACGAAGTACCAAAAAAATACCGGGCAACACGCACGCAAAGGAAGTCATCAACGCGATTGCAATAATGTAAAATTGAAAGTTTGCTATCATTGCACTACTCGCATAAATAAATTTTGTACTTTTGCTGCACAAAAAACTGAAATGAACACAACGCAACTTAAAATCACTACAATTATTGGTCCTGTTGGCATCTGATCAACGCTACCGCTGATAAGTACCCCAGACAATGAAGAACAGACGGCAATAAATACCGCTAAGGCAATCATCGGCTTTATACGAAAAACCCACTGACGCGCTGCTGCCGCTGGAGCTACCAACATCGTACTCATTAAAATAACGCCAACGGTTTGTAGACCAACAACGATTGTTGCAATTAATAACAAATTTAATAACAAATCAAATAGCTTTGTTGGATAACCAACACTTTGTGACAACAATGGATCAAAAATAAATAATGAAAACTCTTTAAACAATAGACCAACGGTGACAAAAACGAGTAACGCAATACCAATCATCACAAAAAAATCACTGTACAAAATCGTTGACGCACTACCAAATAAAAATTTATTAATTACTGCTTGTTGCTCACCCGCAACTTTTTGCGCAACAGTCATGAGCACAATGCCAAAGCCAAAAAAGACCGAAAGTACAATGCCCAAAATAGCGTCATACTTTATTTTTGTCGTACGAGAAACATAACTAATAAGTTGAATACCACACAAACCTGATAACGCACCACCGAACAACAACAATAACGGATGCGCACTGCGAGTTAATAAAAAAGCTGCCATAATACCCGGCAGCGATGCATGAGAAATAGTGTCACCCACTAAACTTTGTGAACGCAAAAAGACAAAAACGCCTAGTAAACCTGCAACGCTTGCAAATAACATTGTTTGCGCACAAATAAGTAAAAGCGTTGTATCGACAATCATTGTTCACGCTCCGGTTTACACACAGTTACAAACGGCACTTTGTACGTTTTTTGTACAAGTTCATCACAAAAAACATCTACCACTGATCCACTTTTTATCACCGTTTTATTTAATAAAATTAACCAATCAAAATATGAACGCAACGTGTATAGATCATGATGCACAACCAAAATTGTTTTACCCTGTTTTTGTAAATCACGCAACAATGCAATAATGATTTTTTCTGTTGGAGCATCGATACCAACAAAGGGTTCATCAAGAACATAAAAATCTGCTTGTTGTGCTAACGCACGTGCTAAAAAAATACGTTGTTTTTGCCCACCAGAAAGATTGGCTATTGGTTGATTATGATAATCACTCATACCAACAGATTGCAACGCATCACGCACAAAAGCATGATCATTACTCGATGGACGACAAAACCAGCCGAGATGACGATAGCGCCCCATCATCACTACATCGTAAACTGTTGCAGGGAAATCCCAATCGACCGTCGTCAATTGTGGCACGTACGCAATGCGATGACGCACATCATTAATTGATTGACCAAAAATTTTTATCACGCCAACTGTTTTTGGCAACAAACCCAACAATGCTTTTATGAGCGTTGATTTACCCGCACCGTTTGGCCCAACAATAGCACACAAAGATTGTTGTGGAATACTAAAACTTACTTTATCAAGCACAACACTATCGTCGTACGCAACACAAAGTTGCTTAATTTCACATACGCTAATCGATGATGATACATCTTTTTGTGCTAACTTAAACATTTTATTAACCTATTGATTTTATCATTTTTATTTTTATTATGCGTCACGTTTTCTATTTTTGTTGTGCATCGCATATCGTTCGCACAATCGCATGCGTATTGTAACGCATCATGCCAACATACGTGCCAGAAACATCATCTGCTGCTCCAAGCGCATCAGAATACAATGCCGGACCAACAATAACATGCCATCCTTTGTTCGCAACAGCTTGTTCAAGCGCATGCATACTTTTTGGTGCAATCGATGTTTCTAAAAAAATTGCCCGAATACGGCTATTTACAATGTAGTTTGCCATATTTTGCACATCTTTAATACCAATATCACTCTCGGTACTTAATCCTTGTAAACCAAAAACTTTTATGCCGTACGCACGGCCATAATACGCAAACGCATCATGTGCGGTGACCAAAATACGATCTTGTTCATCAATTGTATTTATCTGTTCACGAAGATCATGATCTAACAACGTTAATCCTTCTAAATAACGCTGCTTGTTTTTCTGATAAACTTCATGATAAACTGGATCAAGCGATGATAATTGATCAGCTAAATAACGCACAACTTCTTGCCACAACGTAACTTCATGCCAAATATGCGGATCGTACAAATTATCAAACTCTGATGCCAACAACAATGAACGATCAACGCTCTTTGTTGCTTGAATAACATTTGTGTACGCACGCATACTTTCTAATGCGTGGCTCATTTTTCCTTCAAGATGTAATCCTTGATAGACCACAACATCAGCAGCAAGTAATCGATGAACATCACCCTCTTTTGGCCGATACAAATGCGGATCAACCCCGGGACCCATTAACGAAATAACTTGCACGTCATCATCGCATAACGACCGCACTGCATCAGCAACCATAGTGGTTGTGCATACGATGCGCAAACGATAATCATCGTTTTTTCGCACTGATGGATAAAAAATAAACAATCCAATAGAAAGAATCGTTATCGTAATTAAGCTTGTAATTAATAGTTGTTTTTTCATACTTTAAGCATAGCAAAATTTTACCCTTCTTGCTCAAAAAAAAATCTACTCCATCTGTTTTTTTACCTGATTTTTTTATAAAACTAGCGTCTTAAGCTGCAACCAAAATATCATTTTCGCTTTGTAAAAATTTAATCATTTCAACATTGAACTATAAAAAATCAAATATATTTATAATTTACCTTATAAAAATGCATTCTGTTATTTTCATTGATCTACACGTACTAGTTTTGCTCGACAATAGCACACAAAGTGTGTATGTCACAAAACCAATTGACAAAAAGCACCAATAAAATTTACTTAATAGTAAATTTCACCTCTTTAAACTTAAAAGGACACCATGTCAAAACAAACGATTAATATTTTTTTATTACTTGCATTGCTTGGTAATACATCATTTCTTGCATACACAGAAGATAATCAACAAACTCAAGAAAAACACCTGACCGAAGAGGATCTCGTTCATCCACGAGTAAAACAGGTAATCGGCTTTTTGGAAAAGCTTAGTCATTATCTTCGTTATTGTAATACACCTATAGCAATAATTAGAGATTGTAAAAATCTATTGCCCATGAAGCATTCTCCTAATAATGCACCCAAAGAAATACAAGAAGCATTTTTTGAAGTATGCAAAAAAGCGAACGTAAACCCTCCGACATTAAAGCATGTTTCTTATGATGAAGGTGCCCCAAACGCTATATTTATGATAAACGATGCAATTATTATTAACGATAAGTTTGTAGAAACATTTAAAGAAAACACGGGAATCGCAAAAGGTCTTTTTGCTCACGAATTAGGACATAAAGTTAATAAAGACCCCCTACTAAAAGTTTTTCTTTTGATACTTTTGCCAACTATTTTGAATAAAAACATACATAAAATTGAAAAAAAACTCATAACTTTATTCCGCAAATTATATCCCAAAAAAACTATCACACCTAAAAGTTCTAAAATTAAAGCTAATTTAAAATACATTGGAAAATATCTTCTTAAATCTCACTTTAGAAATTTTATCGTAATAAATTGTAGTATGAAACTTATAAACCTTGTATTTTCGCTCTGCGAAACACGTGCCGATAAATTTGCAACAAATTTAGGCTATGGTAACGAATTAATTGAAAGCTTTGAATTAATCGCAAAATACCTCAAGAACATAGAATTTGAACAGAATATTAAGTTTATTCCTAACCAAGTGGATGGAAGCGACTTTAAATCTCGCATTCATGGAGCTCATCCAACACTTAAAGTACGTATTGCAGCTATCAGAAAATGGATAGTTAAATAATAACCACAAATCATCACAGTTAAAATAAAATTACGGGAGAACATGATTTCATGCTCTCCTTTTTTCTTGCTCAAAAAATAAATCGATGCTACAAACTATTCAAGAAAGGATTTTATGAACTACAAACTACTTCTTTGTACACTTATCACAATTTCACAGATACCCGTAACTGCTGATTGGGCAACACAAACATTACAAACACTGACACTTGATCAAAAAATTGGCCAACTTTTTATGGTTGCAGCGCACACAGATGAAAATATAAACAAACTTCACGCATTTCGCTCGCCGTACACCATGCACAAAAAATATATCGAGCATCTTATAAAAAATTATTATGTTGGCGGCATTATTTATCTTGGTACCAGCGACGCCGAAAAACAATTACAACACACAAGGCATTATCAGCAACAAAGTGCTATTCCATTATTAATCGGCCAAGATTGTGAATGGGGTTTTGCCATGCGCTGCAAAGCCACCACAAAGTTCCCGTACACGTTAACGCTCGGTGCAATTGCTGATAACAATTTAATTTATGAATGTGGACGAGCAATTGGCAAACAATGCCATGCTGTTGGCGTACACATTAACTTTGCGCCAGTTTGTGACATAAACAGTGATCCACGAAACCCGATAATTGGCTATCGCTCATTTGGTGCTGATAAACATACCGTTGCACAAAAAGCATCAGTATTTGCAAATGGTCTAGCTGACGCTGGTGTTATCGCATGCGCAAAGCATTTTCCTGGTCATGGCAATACAAACCAAGATTCTCATCTCATGTTGCCGATGATTAACGATGATAAACAAACAATTATGGATCGCGAATTACACCCGTTTAAAGAATTAATTACTAACAATATTCCTGCGGTAATGACCGCACATCTTGCGATCCCTGCACTTGATAAAAGCAATTGCCCTGCAAGTTGCTCACCAGCAATTGTTACTGATTTATTGCGCAATAAGCTCAACTTTAATGGTTTAATTATCACTGATGGCCTTGGCATGCGTGGAATTACAAACAAATACAAAAATGGTGACGCCGAACTAAACGCTTTTTTAGCTGGCAACGATATTTTATTATGCCCAGTCAATGTTACTAAAGCACACGTAAAAATAAAACAAACAGTTATTGCACAAAACTTGTACGGCAAACTTGATCAACACGTTTTACGTATTTTGCGTGCAAAAGAAACAATCTTTATTAAACACGATTATCAATTTCCAACAACAATCGATAAAAATGCATTTGCTACCAATAGTTTAATTAAACAACTCTTTGATAGCGCAATCACCATTGTGCAAAACACACAACAACTAATTCCATTAACACTGCAAAACAATCAACCGATTACGCATCATGCATTTGGCAGTAATCACCAAGCGTTTACCAATTTTTTAAAAGAAAGATTTGTGCTAACAAAAGAACATTCTTATTTACAGATAATAACGCTACACCCACCAAGTCATCGCCCACAAGATAACTTTGGTGTAAAACAACAAACAATCGATCGCATTAAAAACTTATGCCACAAACAAAAGACAATTCTTATTATTTTTGGCTCACCGTATTTAGCACAACAATTTACAAACACACCTGCAACTATTATCGTCGCTTATGAGAATAACGATTATACCCATCGTGCAACACTTAAGGTATTATCTGGAGACATAAAATCAATTGGTTTTTTGCCAATATAATTTTATTGTTTTATAATACGATGCATGATACAACCAGCTAATGAAAGGAATCATCATGAAATACTCGATACTACTGCTGACGTTATGCGTTTTTTCTGTTTACCCAATGAACTTCGATCTTATGAGGATAAAAATAGGATTTTTCAACAGACCCAAGCGATCACAAGTTAAAAACAATTCTAGCGGAAAATCACCTGTCAACAATAACAACCAAAAAAGCAGTCATAATACAAATCAACAAAAACCATACGAAGAAAAACAAAATTAACCAAAAGAGAATCATTATGAAATACTCGGTGCTACTGCTAACGTTATGCATTTTTTCTATTTACCCAATGCGGAGATCAAATCGCGATGCTTATGTAGGAATAAAAGATCATATACGAACACAGCAAGAAGCGATCGAGGAACTCCCTGACGAAGTAAGAAGATGTAGCTCTCTGGACAAAATTCCTGAAAAGCGAATACTACGAGAAAAAAACTCAAATTTAACGCAAACAAACAATCAAACATCTCACAAAGAAAAATAAGATTAACCAAAAAAAAGCCTGACTACAATGTCAGGCTTTTTACATTCTGTAATAAAATGGAATAATGAAAAATTATTTTACCACCATTTGCTATCAACTGGACCGTGTTGTCCTTTACCGCGAAGTTTAACTTCACCAGTTACACGTTGATACATAAGTTTATTATCTTTATCTACAAAACCATCTAAACGCGCATCGATAACAGCAAACTTAACTATTGAGCCACCACGAATATTAACATCTACTTCTGGTGCGCTAATTTTACCTTTAAATGTTACATTAGCACCGCCTTTTAATTCAACGTCAAAATCATCATTATCTTTGATCACAATGTCGCCTTCAACTACACCTGTAGCACCAGTAACTCTAATGTCTTCAAAGCTTGATGGAATATTTAAATAAATAATGATTGATTCATTAGCCATTTTCTTTTTTGCACCACGTTTACATTTGATGTGTATGTTTTCACTACGAATACTTACATTCAAGCATTTCATTGCAGCTTCATCAGCAACAATTCTCATTTTATTGCCCATGTCAGCTGAGTGAACCAATTTAAAATTAATGTGCGCGATGGTAAGTTCTTCTACTGGGCGAGATAAATCATACGTTTTGCTTTCTGCGCGAGCACCAATGCTCACCAATGCAGACAACAATAACATGTTACGAACTATATTCTTCATACCAATTCCTCCATTTCATGGTATTTATACTTTTCTTATTATTTAGTTTACAAAAAGCTCAAGTAAAAAATCAAGAGTTCTGACAAAAACCCATAAAAATAGGCCCAAACAACACAGCTTGGGCCTAAAACTAAGGATTAACTTAATTAATTATCAAAACGAAGAAACTCTTCAACTGGGCTATCTTGCCACCAGCCATTATCTTTAGCAACAGAAACATTATCTGCTAGTGATGATTTATCTATTTTAAGATCATCTTTATTGCCACCAAGGCTAGCCCATAACAAGTTTCCAGATCGTTTCACTGAACCACTAATATTTTGTGCGATAGAGCCAATTTTTACATAAGCGCCTCTAACGTTAACAAAAGCCTTATTAGAATTTAAATTAAATCCATCAAAATTGCTACCACCATCAACGCGTTTTAACTCGAGTTTGTCTGTACGTCCTGCAATTAACAATTTACTTTTAGCGCGCAAATCAACTTCAACTTCTTTGCCAGCAACATAATCTACACGTGCCCCAGAGTTGTTAAGGATAACTTCTAAATCACCTTCTATTTTTTGCACATGAAAGCGTGATTTCTTTTTACCAATAATTGTTACTTCTTCAGCTTGAATACCGCCAACATCTAACGAACTATTAGTTAATCTAATGGTAATGTCATCAAATGGTTCTTTTTCAACTTCATCTTTATCATCATTCATAATCGTTACTTTACCCGCTAACGCACCATGCGCATTAGTCAGATCAAGATTTTCA
>DAOUPL010000054.1 GCA_030626185.1 bacterium
AATTGAAGCTGGTGCTGATGTTAATGCAGTGAATGTTTCAGGCAAGACACCGTTGATGTTTGCATGTAGCTGCAGAATTGTATCTTGAAGGAAGAGATCAACATCGTGGATGGTTCCATTATTGCTTAAACACGGTGCTACAGAATAAATATTTTATTGAGAAGAAATTATGAATAAACAAAAATTATTAACAGTTTTTTTATTGTTTTTTAGTATTGCTAGCCATTGTGGTAAAGATAACTCTCTAGCTGAACAATCTATAAATCTCCCTCCTTTACCAAGAGAAATTTGGGCTCATTCACTAACACTATCTTTTGAACCTGAAAAAAATGTTGAAAATATTATAAATTATCAAAGCCTTTCGATGGTAAGTCGTTATTTTCAACATGCAGACTTTTTTAATGCACTTGTTGTCTATTTACAAAAAAAAAAAGTTTCTTATTTAGGTTTACTTGCAGATAATGAATGTTACTTTACATTAGCGTTTTTTTGTCGATTATGTCTTGTTCTACCCACAAAAGAAAGAATTTGCTTTAATGTGGATGCAAAGATAACTCAAGGAATTTATAAAAGACAGATACCCTTGATGTACGCATCTAAAAATAATAATCTAGATCTTGTTAAGCTCTTAATTGAAGATGGCGCTGATGTTAATCTAGTAGATAATCGTGGCTGGACAGCGTTGATGCTTGCATGTAAATATAATAATTCAGATCTTATTGTGCCTTTAATTAATGCTGGTGCTGATATTAATGTTGTGAATTATTCAGACTTGACATTGTTGATGATCGCGTGTGTAAGTAACAATCTAAATGTTGCTAAGCTTTTAATTGAAGCTGGTGCTGATGTTATGGTTGATACTCTTGGTTTTACAGCGTTGATGACTGCATGTAAATATAGTCCAGAAATTGTACCATTATTGTTAGAAGCTGGTGCTGATGTTAATGTTGAAGGTGGATGTGGAAAAACAGCGTTAAGTATTACGCGATTGTGTAATCCACAGCTTGTTTCATTATTACTTGAACACGGCGCTACAAAATAAATATTGTTATAAAATTGACAAAGTAACATCATTACGCCTACGTTTGATAAAAAACGTAGGAGATTTTTTATGAAAGATTTTGAATTTATTCCCCATACTGCTGACATTAAAATAAAAGTATATGGCACAACACTCGAACAATTGTTTAAAAATGCATTAGTTGGTATGTTTCAGGCAGTGGGGCCAAAAATAAAAGAATGTAAAAAAGTTAATAATCGTGTTGTTTGTGATGAGTTACCAAAGAATAGATCGATTAATCTTAATTCGATTGATAAAGAAGCTTTGTTAGTAGATTTTTTATCTGAAGCGGTTTGCCTTTCTGATATTCATGATGAAGCGTATTTTGATGTAACCATTAATGAATTAACAGATACTTCAATAACTGCGACGTTGCATGGCATAAAAGTGCAAGGTTTTGACGTTGTTGAAATTAAAGCGGTGACGTATCATGAATTAAACATTCAAAATATCGATGGCATTTGGCAAACATACATTGTATTTGATATTTAAATTGAAGGATTGTAATGGAACAAATTATAGATAAAAGTGTGTTAATTCCATTAAGTGATGAACTTTTTGAAATTCCACAATCGTACCGATCAGACATGCGTGTGCCTGCACGAGTTTACATGAATCAAGCAATGTTTGACGATATTGCTGATGATAAATCTTTGTGGCAACTAGTAAACGTTTCAACATTGCCAGGAATACAAAAGTATGCACTTGCTATGCCAGACATTCATCAAGGATACGGTTTTCCTATTGGTGGCGTTGCAGCAACGGCAATTGATGAAGGTGGGGTAATTTCTCCTGGTGGTATTGGGTACGACATTAATTGTGGTGTGCGTGTTTTGGTCGCCAACATGGATTATGATGAACTAAAACCACACTTGGATGAACTTGCAACTGCGCTTTATGAAGTAATTCCTTCTGGTGTTGGTCGTGGTGGCAACGTAAAACTTAATCGCGATGAAATGGATGCAGTGTTAACTCACGGTGTGTCAGCAATGATAAAAATGGGTTATGGCAACGAACATGACATGATCCATTGTGAAAACGCTGGTTACATGTCGTTTGCAAATGCAGCAAAAATTTCTGATCATGCAAAAAAACGTGGTCACGATCAAGTTGGTACTTTGGGCTCAGGGAATCATTTTTTAGAAATACAACGTGTATGTGATATTTATGACGATGAGGTTGCACAACTTTTTGGTTTGCAAAAAAACAGTGTTATGGTTATGATTCATTGCGGTTCACGTGGACTTGGTCATCAAACATGTACTGATTATGTGCGAGAAATGGTACCAAAAATACAAGAATTTAACATAACGTTACCTGATCGTGAACTTGCGTGTGTGCCATTTTCATCACAAATTGGTCAAGATTATTATGCTGCAATGGCCGCTGCAGCAAACTTTGCATGGGCTAATCGTCACATGATTGGTCATTGGGTACGTGAGTCGTGGCAACGTATTTTAGGTAGCGATGCAACGTTAACAACGTTGTACGATGTTTCTCACAATCTTGGTAAACAAGAAGTTCACACGGTTGATGGTGTCGAAAAATCATTACTTGTTCACCGCAAGGGCGCAACACGATCCTTTGGCCCTGGTCATCCTGATACACCCGAAACGTATCGTCACGCTGGTCAACCAGTCTTTATTCCTGGTAGCATGGGCACGTTTTCTTATGTTCTTGTGGGTACCAAAAAAGGTATGGAACAAGCGTTTGGCAGTTGTTGTCATGGTGCAGGGCGTCGATTGTCACGAACAAAAGCAAAAAAAATGATTAGCGGTAGACAATTGCGTGATCAACTTGCAGCAAAAAATATTTTGATAAAATGTAAGTCTGATCGTGGGTTAACTGAAGAAGCACCAATTGCGTACAAAGATGTTGATAACGTTGTGCAAATTGTGCACAATGCTGGACTTGCTAAAAAAGTTGCACGTACACAACCACTTGCTGTAATTAAAGGTAGTTAAACAAAACAAAGAGGCACCACAAAAAATGGTGCCCCTTGTAATTTTACAAATTTAAAAAGTAATGATAATTATTTATCATCTTTCTTTTTTTCGTCTTCTTTTTTCTCTTCTTTTTCTTTTAGGCCACGCAATGCTTTTTGTAACTCATTGCTAAACTCTGGTAATCTTGTTGCTTTATTATCGCCTTTAAAATATGCATCTTTTGCGTTGTCATTCACTTTTAATGATGTAAACGTAGTATTAATAGTATCAAGTTCGCCCATTAAGCGTCCAAATGCTTTTTTACCGGTAAAGATTGTATTAATTATTTTAATTTGTTCTTTACTCATTGGTGTTTCTTGCATGCGTTCAATTAGAGTAGTTGCAGCTTGCAAATGTGTTTTTATACTTGGAATCAATACAAATTTAAGTTTGTTATCAACAAACTTTCCGCTTTTTTCACCAAAATCTTTGTCTTGTATCTTTGTTTTAAAGTTTTTCCATGCAGTGTGTCTAGCAAATTCTTCAAGTTCGTTCATGTAACGTTTGAAGATTTCAATATTTTCTTCTATTGAGTCACCAATTACACAGAAGGTGCTTGCAGTAACACGTGCTTTTTTCTTTTCTTCTGCCTCTTTTTTTGCATCTTTGTCTTTTGTATCTTTTGTTTTAGTGTCTTTATCTTTTGTATCTTTCTTTTTACCTGGTTTGCTTGGCTTGCGGGATGGTCTTGTGCCATCGCGACCGGCATCACGTTGGGGTGAATAACCATAATTGCCATACGCATTACGATCACCGTATGGGCTACCATAATAATCGTTACCGTAATCACCATAGTGTCCAAAATCATCGCCAAAGCCACCACGACCGTATGACGGTGCAGCACCAGGTACACGACCTTGTTGTTTTTGTAAATCTTCTGCGCGCTTACGTGCTTCTTCCATTTCTTTACGAACTTCTTTTGCAATAGGTTCGTATGTTGCAAGAATCTCATTAATTTTGGTAATTACATCTATCGGATAAATAATTCGAGAGTATGCACTTAATATTTGTTGTAATAGTTTTTTTGCTTCAGTAGATAATTTTTCTATACCAAGAGCTGAAACAATTAATTTTGGCTCTTGCGCATTTAAGAACTCTTCTAAGTTTGTTAGTTCTGCAAATAGTTCTTCGTTTTCAACAAGTTTGTCAAAAAAGACATAGGTTGTTTCATCTTTAGGCATAGTAGTTTTAAGTGCATAAAGTTTTTGTTGAAACAACTCAATTTGTGCAATAACATTTTCTGGCGATTCACCTTGTGGAATGTTTACAATTTTTTGTTGTCCACTCCAACGATCAATCAATTGATTAAGATCAGAGATATTTTGCGATTTAACGACAAACGATCCAGTACGTTCAATCAGCGAATCAATAAGCGCTTTTACCGAAAGTTCTCGCTTTAAGGTTTCGTCGGATTTTTCATCTTTTTCTACCGAAGGTTTCTTTTCTTCTTCTGGTGCTGCCACAGGTGTTGATGTTGGTTGTGCTTCAAGTTGTTCCATCTCTTGTACCATTTCATCAGTCATGTCTTGCAAGAATCCTGCAAGTTCATCTTCTGACATGTTGCCCATCATCTCTTCAACTTGTTGTACCGTGTCAAAGAATTCTTGTTGTTCTTCTGGAGATAGTGAACCAACATAATCATCAATCTCTTTTTGTACCTGCATAAGTTCTTGTTCCATCTTGGCCATATCTTCTTCAGTAAAATTATTTGGATCAAAGCCACCGGGCATCCCGCCAAAAGGTGAACAAGTAGTTGAAACAAATAAACAAAGAACTAAAGACAAGTTATAAAATATGCGTGATGTAAAACTCGGTTGTTTATTATTCATAATGACCTTTATGGTAACGATTCTATACATTTAACGATTTTGTTTAGTATTTAGTATACATAAAGAATTGCATAACTGGTACTTTCATGGTTTTTTTGTCAGGGCAAACGCATCTAATTTAAGTAAAAAAATATAGAAAAATCTGTTATCCTTTTGAAAAATAAAGGATATGCCGATGAAAAGCTGTAGTATGGTAAATATTTTTTCACAAGTACAAGATTTTA
>DAOUPL010000069.1 GCA_030626185.1 bacterium
AATGAATTATTTTAGAGACTCGTATAATCAAGTATCATACAACAAAACAACACCATCACCAACATTAAAAATCCCTAAAATTATTCACCAAATTTGGATTGGTGATGAGTTTCCACCAGAACTTCTCGCATTTCAACAAAGCATAAAAGTAATGCATTCTGATTGGCATTATCAATTGTGGACACAAGATGACCTAGAACATCTTAATTTGGCAAATAAAGATTTAATTGATTTAGCACAAAATCCTGCAGAAAAATCTGACTTATTACGTTACGAGCTCTTGTATAAGTTTGGTGGCGTATACCTTGATGTTGATTGTCAAATATTACAACCGTTAGATATATTACATTATCTTTATGATTTTTATATTGGCATTCAACCACTTGATACCGGCGTTGTACAACTGGGCATTGGTGTTATTGGCAGTAAACCAAAACATTTTATGGTAGAAAAATGCATCGAATCAGTAAGAAATAATTATAAAAATCCAAAATTACGTGATTGTTTAACTGCACGCACTGGGCCAATACACTTTACCCGCATTTTTGTCGAACATGCTAACAAGTACGGTACACGTGATATAGCACTGCCTGCACACTACTTTTATCCATTAGGATCAACAAAAACAGAATTATACGAAAATTATTGGATTTCAATTGGTTCGTTTACTATTCATCATTGGGCAAAAACGTGGAATAAACCAATGTATCGCCGTAAGCAATTTAGATCAATCAAAAGTTGTGGCACATTATTGTAATTTTGTGCAATAATACATTAAAGTAATCGTGTTTTAACACACCAAAAATAATAAGAAAATTAAAGGAATAAAAATGATAGAAAAAATAAAAGCATTTATCGATCAATTGCCAGAACCAGTAATCGGTGGCTCATACATGCTCGGTGGGCTTATTTTGTTCTTGCACACTATCGGCGCTATTGAAGCAAGTTTTCTCATTACTCTTGTCGCATTGGGTGTTATGGCATACGGCTTTGTGCTTTTGCACGGGCCAACAAAACTTCGTCAAATTATCAGTTATTTCCAGAACAAAGGCGACAATAATCCTGTAGCTTCTGATACTTCATCGTATAAGCCAAAACAGGAAGAAAAAAAAGATCGTGATCAAACTAATGACCACGATCATAATATTTAACGACAACTAAAAACTTTTAATTATTGTACAAATTTTTGAGTCTATCGAATATAATTTTCCCGTCTTCTTCTCCTTGACTAGAAGCCTTTCCATTTTCGTTAGCTGTTAGAATTGAAGGAGTGGAAACAGTATTCGTATAAAAATAAACTTTTTGTATTAATCTATAAGTTACAAAACCATTTGTAGTTACAATTTTATCTACAACTCTATCAAAACTTCTTTGTAATACTTGTCCATCACTTGCTCGTTCTATAGTTTCATTAAGATATTTTGGATCATGAAGGACGCAAGAAGGCGTTCCTGGATACATCACTAAGTTTACATTCTCAAATTGATAAAAAAAATTTTTCTCTTTATACGCTTCGAAGAAAGGATCAACTTTTTCACTACCAAAAACAACTCCACCAACACTCACTAACGCAAAGAATAAAACCATTTTTTTGTTCATAATGTAATTCCATAACAAAACAAGTAAAAATACTATAACAGAATTTACCTTATCATAAAAATTAAAAACTTGCCAATCAGAAAACCTATTAAAACTAAAAAAAGATCGCGATCAAATTAATAACCCCGACAATTTTGCTTCTTACAACGTTTTTTTGCTTGTAAAAAACAATTTTTTGCGTCCATCGAATCCAAAAAAATTGTTGCATACTGAAAACAAAGTATATTCCAAGTTGTTAAACGAACCTGGATTCAAGTAGCAAGTGCATAATTATCTGATAAAATAAAAGGGCCGGTTAAGACCCTTTAAAAACAGGATAATTATGCGAAAATACACACAACTATCACAAGAATTAAGATATCAAATTTA
>DAOUPL010000042.1 GCA_030626185.1 bacterium
ATATGTTTATGAAGTTTACATAACGAAAGTTCTAATTCCAAAATTGCGTCCAGGAATGGTTTTTATAATTGATAATGCCAGTTTTCACAAATCGAAAAAAATAATAAAATTAATAGAATCAGTTGGATGTCGAGTTCTTTTTTTACCACCGTATTCGCCTGATCTAAACCCTATTGAACACTTTTGGAGTAGTATTAAACATTTAATTCAAAAAGCAGCTTATTCATCAAAAGATTTTTATAAATCTTCTATAGAGGTTTTGGGAAATTTGTGCATCCCTTAGTAAAGCTGGCTATATCTTCAATGTCTAACTGTATAATAGCAAATTTACATAAAAAAACTGAAGAGATCTATTTAACTTTTTCAAGAAATACACTTACCCACAAACGCATATAAAAAATATTTCATAAACATTCTTGTCTATCGTATTTGTCACAGCGTACAATAATGTCTGTAAGTTTGTACGTAATTAATAATTGATAAAAAAAAATATGAAAAAGATAACAATTTTAAGTTTAATGCTTTGCACTTTTTTACTACAAACAACACCTATAAATACTAACAAAAAACATAAAAATACAAACTTTTTAATCATAGCGAACAATAAAGTTTTCTCTTTAATACAAGAACATCGTCTATTTTCTTATCTGTTACTTTTTACTAAAGATGTATTTACTATCCAAGATGCTGAAGATAACAAAACATTTATGGTCGATTTTACTAAATATTTTTTTTGTGATTGCATAGATGCTCCGTGCATCCATAACTTTTTTCTCTTTAACGACTACGTATTAAACAATGAAACTCTTGATAATGAACACACAACCATCTTGCTGCAAATTGCAAAGAATTATGCATCTGATAAAACAGAAGGACAAATATTAGCTAGCCTTACTTACTAACTTGTACGCGTACTGATACGCAGTAAACAGCGTTAAACTTAGTGAGACAATAAGCAAAAACTCTTGCATCGCATTCCACCACAAAACACCCGCGTTTGTTGCGTGCACATACGGATTGAGAATAATCCAACAAATTAAGACTGTTTGTGCTGCTGTTTTTACTTTTGCCAGTGGCGACACACTAAGTTGTACACCACGCTTGAGCGCAATGCTGCGTAACCCCATAATAAAAATATCACGAGCTAAAAAAACTGCTGGCCACAAAACATATACTTTTTGTACCGCAACAAGACCTAACCAACAACCAAGAAAAAACAACTTGTCAGCTATTGGATCAAGTTGTGCACCAAGATCTGTTGTCTGATTATATTTGCGTGCAAAATAACCATCAAAATAATCGGTTGTTGCAAAGCCAATTGTACAAAGCATGACAAAAAAGTTAACCCACAAATTATTATAACCAAGTAAACTTACACACAACAATGGCATAAATAGAACGGCTGCCATGCGGCTGCAGGTTAATAAAAAAGGAAGGTCGTAATGTTTTATGGTTTGAGAAAGTAGTTTATTCACGTGTTTTTTACTCTTATTTGCTGTTTTGGTCATTAAATCGTTTATTTATTTTATTTTTTCCAAAATCTTTTAAAAAAGTTACCTAAATAAAAAAATGCCTTTTAATACGCTCTTGCGAGCTACGAAGAACAGGCCATGCCCTACAACAAAGTCCTACGAAGCTTTATGCGAAGACTGCCCGTCTACGTTACACTACGACGCGGCACCGCGCCATAGCACTCCGTGCGACGGCGGGTGGTAGCGGTGCAGGGACTCGAACCCCGGACCTACAGATTATGATTCTGCCGCTCTAACCAACTGAGCTACACCGCCTTAAAAATGTCAATAACTTATACGACAAGTTTAGCTAAATTTTTAAACTTCGTACACCGAAATTATCCAGAAAAAAGTTAAATAATGATCGTAAAAAGAATAAACTTGCGATCAATGTTGCAATAATACCCAGCATCATGGTTACGGCAAATCCTTGAATTGGTCCTGTCCCAAACTGATACAACACAATACCAACAATAAACGTTGTTACGTTTGCATCAAGAATCACACGTAACGCGCTGGAAAAACCAGCGTTCACCGCTTTTCTCATACCGATGCCCTCTTTAAGCTCTTCTTTTATTCGTTCAAATATCAAGATCGATGCATCAATCGCCATACCAACTGTTAAAATCATACCAGCGATACCAGGCAAAGTTAACGTTGCTTTAAACCATGCAAGGCCCATTAAAACTAAAATTAAGTTAAAAAGCAATGCAAGAAACGCAAACAAACCTGCAACTTTGTAATAAAACAAGCTAAAGAAGAATAGAATTACCAGACCAATCAAGCATGAGAATAGACCTTTTTCAATCGATTCTTGCCCAAGAGATGGCCCAATTTGTCGTTCTTCTTCAAACGTTACTGGTGCGGTGAATGATCCTGATTTTAATAGCTTTGATAATGTTTTTGCCGTTTCAGGACTTTGCATGCCGGTAATGGTACCAGTATCACGAATCCCCGTTTGAATGGTTGCCACTTGAATAATTTCACCATCAAGTACAATTGCTAACGGACGACCAATATTACTGCTTGTTAAATTATAAAAACGCTCTGCGCCTTCATCATTAAAATCAAATGCCACAACAGGTTCTACACCAGTTTGGCCACCCATCATTGGACGCGCATCTTGTAACATTTTACCCGTTACGCGAGCATATTTTGGAACTAAGCAATACGAAGAACGACCACGTTGACTATCAACGTATTCTAAAATTTCTTTATCATGAGGCACATAACCATCAAGCTCATACAACAAATCTTCTTTGCTGCCTGATTGACGCTCAACTAAACGAAAATCTAATTCCGCTGCACGACCAATCATCTCTTTTGCTCTTTGTGGATCATCAACGTCAGGAAGCTCTACAATAATATTACGCTCACCTTGACGTGCAATCAAAATATCTGAAAGTTTATCAAAACGTGTTTTTAAAATTTGAATGTTACGCGTAACCGCTTCATCTTTTATGCGTGATTCTTTGTTACTCGTAAAGCTAAACCGCACTTCTTGTCCATTGCTTTGTGATAAAAGATCTTTGTTATCCGATACAATCACACGCATTGCATCTTGCGCTTGTTGCACACTGGAGAAAATTAAAATAATTTCGCCATCTTCAATCATTTTTTTTGTTGGTAACACTTTGCCCATACGTTGCAAGCGAGCTTCCATACTCTCCATCATGCTGGCAAGCTCTGACTCAACTGCTTTTTCTGTTTGTACTTCTAACGTGATATACGTTCCACCAACAAGATCGATACCAAAACGCAATGCTTGTCGCAACGGCGTTAATAAAAATATTCCAACTGCAGCTATAACTAACCAAAAAGATAACGGAGAAAAAACGATTCGCCAACTTAACGCTGCCATGCGCATTCCTTAAAAAAATTGTTACTCAATACTCTGGAGCCGAAGAGGGGACTCGAACCCCTACAGGAAATATCCCACAACCCCCTCAAGGTTGCGTGTCTACCAATTCCACCACTTCGGCAATAATACGTAAATTTATCACAAATAACGCAGTTCAACAACTACAACACTCGCCATTTATCATAAAGAGCATAAAAAAAGATCTTGCTTTTCAACAAGATCTTTTTTTGTAATTTAATTACGTAACTAAAACCATGAAGTTAACCATTGCCATGTACCAGTAAACCAGCTAGCAATCCAATCAACCCATCCGAGAGGTTGCTTTTCTACAGTCGATTCTTCGTCAACAATTTCAATTTCTTCTTGTGCTTCGATCATAGTTTCATAATCATCAAGCGCTTGCGCTTCTTGTTTGAGCAACACGCCACGTTCTTGCAATGCACTCAACGTTGTTTTGACACGTTCAATTTGTTCTTTTGTTGTTACAACAAGTTCATCAAAGTGTCGTTTAAGCTCGGCATCAAGATAACGTGCAACTTCTTTTACGTTGCGCCATGCGGTATCAACTTTGTAATACAAATCGCGCGCTTGAATATCATCTAAAATACGTGCTATTTCTTTCATGCTTTCCCACGCATCACGTTCGTATTTGTTAACGCGTTGCATTTGATCCATCACACGACCAAGCACATCATTTACTTTGTTGTCCATGGCTAAAATTGCTTTTACATCTTCTTGCAATTGCAACAACATAGTTTTTTCTTGTTCAACTTTATCAAGCACTTCACGCTCTTGCACGTCAAGCATACCATCTTCAACACGTTCTTGTGTAAGTCGTTGTGCAAGCTCTTCAAGTAACGTATGCAAAGTACCGCGCTCATAATTAATCTCTTGATAAAATGGATCAAGAATTGTTTTATCAAGATCAATGCTTTGCGTAAAGAAGTAAATTCGTGTTTCGTTAATATTATTTAATAAAGTACGAATCTTTTCGTAACGCCCTTCTGAACGTTCCCACCAAATACGCTTGAATAACCAGTTGCCACGTGGTTCGTCTAAATCAATCGTGGTTATGCCCTGAATTTCATCTTCTTCATCTTCTAGTTGTTCTTGCACAATTATTGCCGTCGCTGTATCTTCATCAGCATCTTCTGTTGGTTCTTCAGTTATTTCTGCGTCATCATCTTCTGGTACAACATCAGTTGGTTCTTCTTCAGTAACTGGTTCATCAACATCTTCTGCTAATTCTTGCGTAGGCTCATCTTCTGCCAAAGAAACGTCTTCATCATCGATAACTTGTTCATCGTCCATTACTGGTTCTTCAATAACTTCTTGCTCAATATCAACTTCAGTCTCTACAACTTCTGATTCTGGTTCTAACTCTGCTGCATCAACAGGTTCTTCATCAATCGTCTCATCGACAATATCTTCATCTTCTGTTGCAAAATCAACATCTTCTGGCGAAATATCAATTGATTCTTCTTCAACCACAGGTTCACCAACATCTTCTGCAGATTCTTGCAATTCAAGATCTTCAAATTCTGCAAATTCATCTTGCGCAGTACGCAACATCAGCGATGTAGACAACAAACATACCAATAATAATCGAGTCATTGTATCTCCCCAACAAAAAGGTTACAACGAAGTCGCAAGTTCTTTAAGTTCATCCATTAATGCACCTGAAAAATCTTCCGCTTCTTGTGAAATATAACTCCACTGTACACCGGAATCAACACGCATCAAAATAGATCGATCACTTTTAATGTCAATAATATCAATGTGAACTACATTCATTAGTGGATTCACTAGTGATGGAGCACGAACTACACCCGCACGGCCCAACACGCTATACGTCACATTATTCTCATCCATAAAGCAAAGCATAATTTTTTTCTGCCACACCATGTTGATATAACCAGAATGCTCTTTATGAATAGTAAGCAACAAACTCTCTTTCCCCTTTGGATAAATACACCACAATGGCGTTGTATTTGGTGTTCCTTTTTCAGAAAATGTTGCCAAAACAGCTATTGTTTTTCCCTTTTGCAACAAATTATATAAATCATCTGGTAGTTTAACACCAACATGTTTCGCCATAGTTATTCCCTCATGCATCTAAAAAGATTATTGAACCCTACTGATAATCGTTATTGTTATAACGCGACGCGACACAATTGCGCGACAACCTCATTTTCTACTACAAGCCCTTTACTGGTCAGGCGTATATGCTGTTTTGCACAACGCTCAACAAAGTGCTGCTCCTCCAATTGTTGTATAATTTTATATCCATCATTAGATTTATTCCTCCACATTCCATCAATAATATCCCTAATTAACACCCCACGTGGCCGTCGTAGATTGAGCATAACATGCTCTAAAACTGCTTGCCGTTCATCAAGTTCTTCACAAGAATCAATGCACGATGCACCTTCTTGCATTGCCGTTAAATACTTTTTTATATCTTTTTCATTACAAAAGCGTCGCTTGCCATCAAACGAACATGCCCCAATACCAAAACCTTTGTACGGTACACGATCCCAATACGCTTGGTTATGACGTGACTCATACCCCGGGATAGCAAAATTTGATAGTTCGTATTGTTTAAACCCATATTTATCCAAAAATTCACACGTCCAACGATACAACGCCATAGACTCTTCATCTTGTGGCAAATTTACCTGATTGGTTTTTATCTTAAAATACAAAGCCGTATTTTCATGCACTTCTAAACAATAAATAGAAACATGCTTAATCGGCCATGTTACAACTTTATTAATCAATTCTTTCCATTCATCAGGAGTAACTTCTGGAAGGCCCAAAATTAAATCTACCGATACATTTTCAAATCCAACTTCAGCGCTAGTGTGCAATACATCAAACACTTGTTGCGTTGTTTGATGGCGATTCAACTTTTGCAAAACTTGATCTTTTAAACTCTGTACACCAATACTCAAACGATTTATTCCTACACTTTGCCATACTTGTAATTTTTCTTTATCAACGGTGCCAGGGTTAACTTCAATTGCTATCTCAGCGTGGTCGTCAATTTCAAACATATTTCTCAGTATATCAAACGTGTCAAGTAGTAAATCGTTAGGATACGTGCTCGGCGTGCCACCACCAAAGTGAATTGTGTCGATTAGTAGCTTGTTTTCCTGTTCTTTGGCAAATTTTACAATTTCTTTTTTTAATGCTTGATCATAAACTCCCATTAAGTTATCTTGCCCTGCCAGTGCAACAAACGGACAAAAATAACATCGATACGGACAAAATGGCCAATGAATGTACAAAAAACGCGTTGGTGTAGAACTTTTGTATTGCATAAATAGATTAACTTTCTGGTGATTCTTTTTTGTCTTTAAGCGCATGCAACTTTTTTATAAAAATACATGCTAATTGATAATCTTGCGCAACATATTCATCAGTTACTTGATCAAGCGCAAATTTTATCATTTGTGACCCATCAAATAATCGCTTTATTTCTGGTACAAACAATTTTATGTCATCTGATGATTCTTGTAAAAAATTAATTAACTCATAATCAGTATACGCCAAACAATTATACCCCCACTCATCGTACAAATAACGCTTTACAATCATTGTTGCCTGATAATAAAAAACTTTTGCATTTTGCGATGTTATTAATTGATCTTTTTTTAACTCTGCTAAATTGTACAATGCCAAATCATATGCTGATTTTTTATTTTTTTTAACAAAATGCCAACGATAAATTGCATAACCAATTCCAATAACATACAAAAGAATTATGACAATAATTAAAATTATAAACCATGTTTTTTGCCAAAATGGTACGTTGTAAACACCATAAATATCGTATAAACCAAACTCATCTAATTGCATACTTTTTTCACCAACGTGCACGATGTTTAAATAATTTTACTAATGCATGAATTACATCATCTTCTTGCTCAATTGCAAGAAAATCAATACCTGTCTTTTTAAACCAATGCGTTTGATCGTCATAACGTTGTTTTAGAAGTTGATTGACTACACCGCCTTTACCTGAGAGTAAAAAATTGCCATCCACACCTGTTTCTACATCACGCATAGTGATTAAACCACTGATAGAAAC
>DAOUPL010000033.1 GCA_030626185.1 bacterium
AGCATGTTAAGGCGCGACAAGCTAAATAAAAAAAGTTTGCGAAGAAAACGCTTTCAAGCCGCATTAGATGAGAGTTATATTGCACATCTTATTGGATTAAAGGAAAATTAGATGCGTTTGCCCTGCAGACTCACAGCAATAAAAGACAGTTTTGCAGCAAGAATAATAAGCAAAGAAATAGAAAAAAGACTTAAACCAAAACCAAAAAAATGGTATTTACCATTCTAACTTTAACTAAAAGGTTATACATGAAAAAATTATTACTTAGCACACTTGTACTGTGTGGTGTTATTAATAGCTTAGGGGCTATGTTGCCTAGAAATGATCAAGAAGCAATTGATGCAGGTATAGTATTAGCCTATACAGCAATTAAAGAATGCGAAAGATCTTCCAATCCTTTAAATTATTGCTTATCAAGGAAACTAGATACGATTTTATATAAAAATCATGGCACTGCTTATCATAGTAATCATGCCCTTGCTAATCGAGGATCAACTTCTAAAGAAATTTACAGGCGCGCTTTAATAGAATACAGTTTTGCAGCAATGATAATAAACGAAGAAGTAAACAAAAAACTTAAACCAAAAAAATGGTATTGGCCCTTCTAACTTTAACTAATTAGTAGCTTAAAGGCTTCAGAAATAGCAGAACAAAAATGTCTACATGGAATCAAGAAAATAAATAAGAAATAATAATCAAAACTCATCCGCCGACGCCAAAGGCTACGACGCGATTGAACTACTAAGTTTCTGATAAATTATTAAGAATTCTTCCATTCCCATTTCTTGCGCCCGCAAAGACAAATACTTATCATCAATCAATCCAAGATCATAATGCGATTGCTTTAAGTTATTCAATAACGTTCTGCGTGGTTGCTTAAAGCACAACTTAATAAATTCCCAAAATTCCTTTGGATTATTAAGAGTTGGCTTATCCACTCTAGGTTTAAAATAAAGTAACCGTGAAAAAACTTTTGGTGCTGGATAAAATACTTCTGGAGAAATTTTATCTAATAACTTCCACTCAAAATGATACTGAAAATACAACGAAATAAAGCCATAATTTCTACCACGTTTTTTGGTAATCTTTTGTGCAACCTCTTCTTGCGTCATGATTATACCTTCACGCAAAGTATCTTGTTTTTCTACAAAGCGATGCAAAATTGGAAAGGTCACGTTGTACGGCAAGTTGGCAAGCACGGTCCATGGCTGATTTTTATCAAGCATAGACAAATCGACGTCTAGAAAGTTGTGAGTGATCACCTGCAAGCGTTTATCGTCAACAAACTTTTGTTGCACATAATTCGCCCATTCATCATCGATCTCAAAAACAAGTAATCGCGCAATTGTTGTTGATAAAATAGCGCCGGTCAAAAAACCATCACCACAACCAATTTCAAAAACAGAACTTGTGTTGTCTAGCTGAACGTTATCAAGCATCGCATCGATAACCCAACGCTCACGTAAAAAATGTTGGCCATGTTTTTTTTTTAAACGAATGCCTTCTAATTCGGCCACAATGTTTGCACCTTTACATTAATGCTTCTTCATACATATCAAAATGTTCAAGAGCCATTCCTGCGCCTTTTACCACGCAAAACAATGGGTCTTCTGCAACATGTACTGGCAATCCTGTTTCTTTTGAAATTAATGAATCTAATCCACGAAGCAATGCACCACCACCTGCCATGTAAATTCCTTGATCAACAAGATCAGCCGAAAGTTCTGGCGGCGTATTTTCTAACGCAACGCGTACGCCATCGATAATACTTGCAATTGGTTCCAGCAATGCTTCATTTGCTTCAGCTGCAGTAAACGAAATTGTTTTTGGTACACCACTCACAAGATCGCGTCCTTTAACGTCAACGCTCTCTTTGGAGTAATCACCTTCTAGCATAGCACAACCGATCGTCATTTTCACTTTTTCTGCTGTGCGTTCACCAATTAATAATTTATATTTTCTTTTAATGTACTGAACAATTGCACGATCCATTGCATCGCCACCAACACGAATAGATTGGCTATAAACTATGGATTTTAATGAAATTACGGCAACTTCCGTTGTCCCACCACCAATATCAACAATGAGGTTTCCTGATGGATCAGCGACCGGCAACCCTGCGCCAATTGCTGCTGCCATTGGCTCCATAATTGTGTGAACTTCTCGCGCTCCTGCTTGCATTGCAGAATCTTTTACTGCACGTTTTTCTACTTGTGTAATGCCCGATGGCACACCAATGATCATGCGAGGATGAACCAACGTTTTGCGATTATCATGCACTTGACGAATAAAATGACGCAACATACTCTCAGTCAACTCAAAATCAGCGATAACGCCATCACGCAACGGCCGTGAGGCAATAATATCTTCTGGTGTTTTTCCTAACATTTCTTTTGCTTTTTTACCTGCTGCCAAAACTTTATTGGTCTTTGCACGTACTGCAACCACTGATGGCTCGTTAAGCACAATGCCTTTGTTGCGCACATACACAACCGTGTTTGCGGTGCCTAAATCTATTGCCATGTCGTTAGAAAAAAAACTGAACAGTTTTCGTACAGAAAAAAACTTCATCTTTATCCGCTCTTCTTTTTTGTGATGATACTTTTTTGCTAAAAAGTAAATTCAAACCCAATACCAATGTTATGCGTGTCGAGTGAACGACTCGTTACAAATAACTTATACGGCACATCCCAACGAATATACAAGACTGGGCCTAAACCTCGTTTTGGACTCATTTTATCAAAGTCATAAAAAGCCTGAAAACTAAAGTAACTTGATCCCCATTTTGATTGTTTTTCTAATTCACATAAATTAACTTTTATAGTTTTATCACATCGTTTATCGGTCAGACTATCTGGTTGATGACTCGTCATCATGTATTGCACGGCTAAGCCAAAACCATCTCGTAAATTTTCAAACACAATGTATGGTGAAAAGTTTATTGTCACTCCTGGCTTGATGCCCATGTTATCTACAACTGAACCAAAAATTGATGGCTCACCAGCGATAGAATAACGTGCAAGCGTTGTTTTTGATAATCGTTTACTTATTCTTAATGAAAAACCAGCTTTCCAATCTTCTTTAATTTCAAAGTCTGCATCAATTGCACCGTACATACCCCAGTGACCATTGCCGCCAAACGGAATTGATGCGGGTGATGATAATTCTCTTTTTTCACCTGTTGGAATCAAAGTACCAAGCTTTAACCCTGCATGCAGAGTCCGACATTTAATCTCATACTCCCAATCGCCACCAATACGAACATACACATCGATGTCACCAAAACCACGTTGTTCTGAATGCGCTTGCGTAATGCCAATGTCTTTGTACATTTGACGACGAACTTTGTCTAATTTTAACTCATCACTTTCAGTGCTTATGATACTTGCACGTCGTTGATCTTCTCGTGATTCACTGTTTGGTAAACCTTGTTTTAAAAACAAATATTCATGACGAGAGTTTACTCGCATAAACGTCCAAGTTGCGCCAAAAGAAAAATGATGCGTTACACGCTGATGCCATGCAAAGTTTATTCCCTGCATTTGCAAACGCCCATCAAGTTGCCATGGCAACGTTAAACCCTGGATCTCTGTTGGAACCAATTTTTCTTTACCCAACAATGCACGCGCATCGTCTAAAAGTTTTTGATCAAACTCACCATGAATTTCTGGAATACCAACAGTTTTTCCATCAACGCCATACGCACTATCTGCCGTTGCAGCATGCACTTCAACACCAAAAAAGGATGATGTGTTATCAAGCCAAAACAAGGGCCTATCAAATAAAGGCATATAACGATTGTCATGTACTTTTGCATGCATAACATGTGTTATAATCATGAAAAAAGTAAGTAGTAATGTGTTCGATTTACAAAGATGTTTTAGCATCATTTATTATCCACGTTGGCGTTTATTCTCATAAACGCATTATATTTTAAGAGATAGTATTCAAAGCTCCTGATAAAAGAATACTTCATCTGATATTTTTTTAAAGTCAAACAACCGAGCAGTGGTAGACTTGATATTGCAAGATGGTACACTAAAACTTGTTTTATCCATTGCATAGAGACAAAGAGTGAAAGAGTAGTTCATGAATGATATGCAAGCAATTATTTTAGCAGCGGGAAAATCTACCCGATTTAATACAACAACAACCAAAATGATAACGCCAATTTGTGGCAAACCAATGATCTTTTATACATTAGATTTATGCAAACAACTTGATCTACCTATTACGCTTGTTGTTGGTCACCAAAAAGAAAATTTAATACAAGCAGTTGTAGAAAATAACTACGCATGCTCATTTGTCACGCAAGAAGAACAACGTGGCACTGGCGATGCACTTAAAATTACACAATCATCGTGGCAAAAAGATAACCTACTTGTCGTCAATGGCGATGTGCCACTTATTACGCCACAAATGATAGAAAAGTTGTATGCAGAACATATAAAAATTGATGCAACAATCACGTTTGCAATTGCGCATCATGATCAACCCTCTGCGAGTTATGGCAGAGTTTTTGATAACCCTATTCGCATTGTTGAAGCTCGCCACTTTGACCAACGCGCTGACAATTATCCATGGATTAATGCGGGCATTTATTTAATTAAGAAAGAATTTTTAGAAAAACATATTGCACACATTCAAAAAAATAAAAACAGTAACGAATTTTACATTACCGACCTTATTGAACATGCAAGCGTTCAACAAGAAAAAATTGGCATGGTGTACGTTGACTTTCAACATGTTCGCGGTATAAACACCATCAGCGAATTGAGTGTTGTTGAGCGTAATCATTATCAAACAATTGCTCAACAATGGCTAGACAATGACATATTTATAAAAGATCCACAAACTACACTAATTGACACCAATGTTGTTATTGGTGCTGGTACAACAATTGAACCTGGTGTGCAAATAAAAGGCAATTCAATAATTGGCAGAGATTGTACTGTTGGCGCATACACAATTATCAGCAACAGCATAATAAAAGATAACGCAACAATTGGCCCCTTTGCACACGTGCATACCAATTCTGTTCTTAACGAAAATGTTTGTATTGGCAACTTTGTTGAAGTAAAAAATAGCACAATCGATGCAGGCACAAAAGCAAAACATTTGACCTATCTTGGCGACAGCACTATTGGTGCAAAAACAAATATTGGTGCAGGAACAATTACCTGCAATTATGATGGCAAAAATAAACATCGCACTATAATTGGTAACCAAGTATTTATCGGATCAAATAATAGCTTAATTGCCCCGGTGACCATAAAAGATAACGCCATGACTGCTGCAGGATCAACAATTACAAACGACGTTGATGAGTTTACGTTGGCCATTGCACGCGCAAGACAAATAAATAAAGATGGTTATGTGTTACACTTAAAACAACGACAAGAAAAAATAAAGACAACAGAAACACAATGATTCGCTTTATTCATACCGCAGACATCCATTTTGGGATGGAAAATTATGGCAAAATAGATACCAAAACTGGTATTCATACACGACTACTTGATTTTAAGCGTGCACTGGATTTTTGCGTCAATTACGCCATAAAGCATGAAGTAGATTTTGTTATGTTTTCTGGCGATGCGTACAAAACGCATCATCCAACACAAACACAACAACGATTATTTTTACAATGTTTTTTACGCTTGTACAAGGCAAACATTCCCGTCGTCATTGTTGTAGGTAATCATGATCATCCATTAAGTTTTGGCAAAGCAAATGCATTAGATATTTTTAGCGAACTACCACTTGATGGTTTTCATGTTATTACCAAACCGATAACGCTCAACTTACAAACCAAAAGTGGCATGGTGCAAATTGTTGGTGTTCCATGGCCAACACGAAATTCGATTACAATCAACGATAAACATTTATCAAAAAAAAGTAGTGAAATTACCACCTACATCGCAAAAGCGGTTGCACAAATTATAAAAAAACATGCACAGGAACTTGATCCAACAATTCCTGCTATTCTCGCTGGCCACTTAACTGTGAGCTCTGGCTTATTTTCTGGTTCAGAAAAACGTGCAATTTATGGCACCGATCCAATTTTGTTACCATCACAACTAGCGATAGAACCATTTGATTATGTTGCACTCGGGCATCTCCATCGTTATCAAAATTTAAATCAAAACGGTTATCCTGCAATTGTTTATTCTGGATCAATAGAACGTATTGATTTTGGTGAACGCAAAGAGGATAAAGGTTTTTGTGATGTACAAATTCAGAAAAAAAATAATACAACACATAAATTTATTAAAGGACCAATGCGTCCATTTATTCAACTAGATGTTGCAATCGATCACAAACAAGATCAAACAGAACAAATTATTGCTCAAATAAAAAAACATGACTTAACTGACGCAATTGTAAAAATAAAATATATCTTTAATACACACTGCCCCGATACTGTTGATCTCAAAGCAGTACAACGCGCATGTGCGCGAGCTTTACACATCGCTGGAGTGATTCCAATTTTTCCACCAAGAGAGCGTCATCGCCGTATTACTGGCGCGTACAAAACAACAATGTCGTTAGAACATTTGTTAACGCTTTATTTTGAAACAAAAAAAACTGACAAAAAACGTATGGACGATTTAATAGAAAAAACACTTACTATCGCACAAGAACTTGAAGATGAAAAAAATGCTTAAACGTACACAACTGATGCGCGTTGCGATAAACGCTCAGTAAATTCTTCCATCTTAACGCGATACTTATCTTGTAATAATAAATATTCAATCTCTTGTTTGCGCTCGTCTATAGAGACAAGTTGTGCATCTTGTCGTTCTATAACTTTGTAATACACATCAACGCCATCATCGTTTGGTATTTTAATTTCTTTATTCAATTTAACTGTTAACAAAACTTTTTTGTCATCAGCAAGTTGTGTTTCTTCCAACCAAAATGGACTACCCCAAATAATTTGATCTTGTTTTTCTTCATGACGACCAATAGCCACAAAAATGTGCGCCTCAGTCGTTTCTGGATGTTCATCATAATATGTCTGAACTTCTTCTGGTGTTATCATCAAATGTGAACGAACTTCAAAATCAATATTGGTGTTAATTACTTGTAGACGACCAATCTTTTCTACCAATCCATCATACGGAAGACCAAATTCAAGACCCATTTTTTCAATATCATCACGCGTCATATCGTGTTCTTCTTGAATTGCACGCAAATAACGTTCAACTTGTTCTTCGCCACCCATGCCCTTTTTTTCACCATCTTGAAATAACAATTCTTGTACTGCTAGCTCTTCAAGATCAACTCTGTTGCCACCAAGATCTGGTGTTTCAACATCCACTTGTGTAATGACGCCAGTTTTTTCTGTTGTTGCAACAAGCGCAGAAGTTTCATCTATGCTTGCCCATTCATCATCCATAACTACTCTGTCACCCTCTGCAACAACTGGGAAGAAAAATAATAACGCCAAAAGATAGATAATCATATTCAATTCACTTTTTATAACAAGAACTTAAATAACTATTATTTAGCATAACAAAAAAAGGGAACGCCTTCACGTTTATTCTCCCATCCATCTAAACTAGAAAATCACCCATCAATTTTTCTTTGCCATGTCACAATTTATCAAACGGCGTTTCACTTGTTTCAATGGTATATTGATCATTTTCATATTTAATCATGATGTATTGAGGCATTGTTTTACATACTTTTTCTCGCCAGTCGTCAAGTAGTTGTACAAGTTGTTTTCGAGTTACCTGCACCTCTGTTGGGACTTTTTCTTCTGAAAGCATATCTCCCAAAATAATAATGTCGCCTTCTTTTTCTAAACACGTAATATTTCCAGAAACGGCATAACCTTGTGAATCATCTTGTATCCATTCTTGATATCCTGTTATATTCTGCAAAAGACAAAAAACGTCAGATGATAAAAAATCACCTAATATATTCATTTTTATATCAGAAGCATCTTGATACATATAAGTTTTAAGTTTAGATAGATTCATTTTCATAAATTTTATTTAATTTTTACCTAAAGTGAGTATTTACCATTTTTAATCTGTTTAAAAAGATGATCCTTGTAATGATCAATATTGTCAAAATCCTGTACAAATTTAGATAGATGATCAGGAATACCTATTTCATGTTTAAAAACTAAAGAAGCTAAAACCTCCTGTATCTTGTCTAGTAAATAAAAATACTCATCTGCAGTTTCAATAGAAGGACATGATTCAATTTTGAGAAGAATGCATTTTATTTTTTGAGACAACAATGAAAGCTTTAATGCTAGGCTAGTTCCCACTTTCTCTAGATCCTTAGTTTCAATCTCTATTTCTTTTGGACATATAAATAAATTTTTTATCAAATTATATCCTCTTTTTCATAATTGGTTGTATGTGACTTACTATTCTTGTTGTTGGATTATAAACCATTTCCCATCCATCTGAAAAGTATTTAAAAAAGCCTGAATAACCTGCTGGATCAGGTATAACTCTTATTGCATTATCTAGTATTGCTTTTGCAGTTAATGATGGGGCACCTCTACCACTCTTCCAAAGCTTATTATAGTAAAACTCAGTAAATTTAAAACTATTAACCTCATAATAACCATTCTTTAAAATTGCTTTACTTGTCTGATTAACACTATCAGCTATCTCTTTGACAACTTCTTTTGCAGCAGAACCAACTTCTCTCGCTTTTTCACGAAAATACATCGTAACACCTTCTGCTGTTACAACAACATGTTCAATAGCTGGCTCCGCCATGAGGGATTCGATAATAGAATTCAGCAATGGCTTTATACGAGAGCATAATTTAAAACCAAGATCAAAAGCTTTGCCAATTAACACCCATTCAACAGCAAAAGCCGTAGTGTTTTTTGCAATGTCACGATTTGACGTCGCAGCTAGTTGTGCAGCACACAAATTAATCATAAACTTGCACTGATCATTTAGTTCTTGTGAATATTTAAGTGTTCCAGGGTAATCGCCCGTTAACATTAAAAGGTCAAATTTTACTCGAATACCAACTACTTTGCCAATCGCTAAAAGTAAACTTCCGGCTCCATGGCAAAAATTTTGCATTGTTTCTATTGGATGCCGAACCACATTGCCAACAAACGCTCCGGTATTATAAATCCCTTCTACAATTCCTTCAGCAACACCCTTTGCAATTTCTAATGCTTCGTGGCAAAAAGTTGACCATTTATTTGCAATTTCTTTTTCGTGATTAATGTTTGCTTCTATACCGATTGCGGCACCGTGCCCAACAGCATCGAGAAAAAATTGGCAATCAGGAGCTTGTTGATACACATCCGCAAGTTCTGATGCTTGTGAAAGTTGATCAACAAATTCTTTGTGACGATTGTATTCTAATATATCGTTAAACTTATAAGTAATTTGCTGTTTTGTGATATCGTACGATTGTGCAAAATTAACAATTTGCTTATCAGCATTAGTTAACTGTAAAGTTGGTTGTTTTTGTGTTGATTCATTGTACCACTGAATTTCATCATGAAGATTTTTTATTCGTCCTTGCAACCCCCATCGATACCAACTAAACATCCATCCAAAAAGTTTAGTTAATCCTGTTTTATTACGCGTTTTTTTATACAACACAGCAATTGCATCTTTATAACCAGGTAATTTTTTTGCGTAGTCTACAAATTCATCAGACATAAAAAGATGATGCTGTTCAAATATTTCTTCTTTAGAATATTTATAATAAGAAAAATACTCTTTCAATTGCGAAGCTGACAATGTAGAAAAATCTATTTGACGAGAATACGTTACTTGCGGCACTCTGCGTGCACACATGCCTGAACAAAAATCAGAAGAATTGTTGTGATAATTATGTGTATAGCAAGAAGCACTTAGGTTTGCGCAAATTTTTAATTTTTGAACAATAATGATAAACTTTTTCTAAGTTATAGGAGATGATTTATGTTATTGAGCTCTGATTTAAGAAAAAGAGTTATTTTGTC
>DAOUPL010000013.1 GCA_030626185.1 bacterium
AAATTCCTTCTTGATGAAGGCATTGTTGGTACTGATCGCCGTAACATTGTTTGAGCAATGAGATATCTTGTTGTTGTTCGTGCAATAGTCCTAGAGAAAGATCGCTTAATTGATATGTTTCGGTTGTATAAGAAACGTTATTATTTGTGATATTATTGAGAACTTCTATGCGTTTTTTTGTGTACTTAAACAATCGAGGATTATCTGTTTTGTAACACGGTAAGGCTTCTTGGTATTCGAGTATTTGTTCATAAATAATGGGCGACACTTGTTGTTTTTTTGGTGGATTATGTTTTTTTTGTTGAGCTTGTTGCTGTTGTGTTTGAATTGCTTTTTGTCGTTCTTCTTGTAGTATCTCTTTGAATAGATCACAAAATCGTTCTTGTAGCCCCGGAGTATAGGCAAAAGAAAGAAATCTTCCAGTTTTGCTGAAAAAAGAAATGTTGTGGTATTCTTTGTGAAATTCAATAATAAAATCTTTATAAGACGGCAATGTTTTTGCAAATTCTACAAATACATCGTGTAAATAAAGTTTCTCTTGTGATAGAAGTTCTTTTTCAGAACATCTGTTTTTATTAAAGTGGCGACGAAATTGACTTACTGAATAACGTGAAAAATTGGGATAATATTTAATTGAAGGTGTTTGATGATATGTCACTTGAAAATTATTTTTAAAGTTTGAGTTTGTTGGCGTTGTTATACTTGTAATTTCTTCGAGTGGACTTGTCTGGGTGACGTTGTAACTAAAAATACAAAATAAAAATATTAATGATTGATAAAGGTATTTCATGGTTAAGTGTGTTTGATTGTTGAGCAATTTACCTTGTTGTTATAGCTGATTGTATATTTCTGTGTAAAGTATTTTTATCAATTCGATCTTTACAACAAAAACGTTTACTATTAGGCTTAAATGTTACAAAGATAGTTTTTTAAATGTATCAAAACATAAGGTGTTTTTTATGATGAATATTGCGTTAATCGCAGGTGTTGGAGCAGTTGTAGCAGGTTTTACCGTAGTTGCGTTATTGTTAGCAAAACTTAGAGCAACACGTGTTACTCATGAAAAGGCACAAAAAATTGCTGATGCTATTTCACAAGGTGCGATGACGTTCTTGCGAGAAGAATATCGCATTATTGCGATTGTTGTTGCGATTGTAGCAGTACTTCTTGGTTTTGCATTTGGTAATTGGCTCACATCAGTTATGTTTATTATTGGTGCAGCGTTTTCGATGATTACTGGTTATCTTGGCATGCGTGCAGCAACTATTGCAAACGTGCAAACAACAGTGAACGCAAGTGAAAAAGGTGAACACGCCGCATTTATGTCAGCGTTTTTTGGCGGTGGCGTAATGGGCTTTGCCGTTGCAGCTTTTGGTTTGTGCGGTGTTGGTGCAATTTTTTATAATTTTTTAACTGATGATAATTTTGTACAATTGTTAACTTGTTTTAGTTTGGGTGCAAGTTTAGTTGCATTTTTCGCTCGTGTTGGTGGTGGGATTTTCACTAAATCTGCTGATGTTGGCGCTGATCTTGTAGGAAAAATTGAAATTGGTATTCCTGAAGATGATCCACGTAATCCGGCAGTAATTGCTGATAACGTTGGTGATTGTGTTGGTGATACTGCTGGCATGGGTGCTGATATTTATGAGTCATACGTTGGTGCGTTAGTTTCATCAATTATTTTAGCAACAAACACCTATGGTTTTGACATGATGTATGCGTCATTGCCATTAGTACTCGCTTCATTCGGTTTGGGCGCATCAGTGCTTGCGTTAATAAGTTCATTATTTATGCGTTTGCAACCCGGTGCAATGTTGCACATGTCAACGTATGTTGCAATTGGTGCATTTTTAATTAGTACGTATTTTTATATAATGCACGTTGGTATTTCGTTGCAATTATTTGCGCCAATTATTCTTGGTTGTTTTGCAGGATTATTAATCGGTAAAGTTACCGAGTATTACACTGGCGGCAAACCGGTGTATAACGTTGCAGACAGCTCAGAAACTGGAGCTGCGACAAATATTATTTACGGTTTTTCTGTTGGAATGGAGTCAACGGTAATTCCTGTTGTGCTACTTGCGTTAGTTATTTTAGCAGCATTTAATATTACCGGTGGCCTGTTCGGCGTATCGCTTGTTGCAGTTGCAATGTTGTCAACTGTGGGTATAACCATGACGGTTGATGCGTATGGCCCAATTGCTGATAATGCTGGTGGTATTGCAGAAATGGCTGGTTTTGACCCTTCAGTCAGAAAAATTACTGATAAACTTGATGCACTTGGCAACACAACTGCAGCAATGGGTAAAGGGTTTGCAATCGGTTCCGCGTTGCTTACTTCACTTGCAATGTTTTCTGCATATGCACAAGAAGCAGGATTATTAACATTAGATTTACTAGATCCGGTTGTTATGGTGGGGATGTTTATCGGTGGCGTTATGCCATTTTTGATTTCAGCGTTAACCATGCGTTCTGTTGGTGATGCTGCACTAGAAATGGTAAAAGAAGTTCGTCGACAATTTAAAACAATTCCTGGCCTCATGGAAGGCACAGGGCAACCTGACTATGCACGTTGTATCGAAATTAGCACTAAAGCATCATTGCGAGAAATGGTTCTTCCTGGTTTAATCACGATTACTGTTCCCGTTATTGTTTGGTACACATTAGGCGTTTCTGCACTTGGTGGTTTTTTAGCTGGTGCAACAGTCGTTGGTGTATTACTTGCGTTAATGATGGCCAACGCTGGTGGTGTATGGGATAATGCAAAAAAACTTATCGAAACTGGTTATGCTGGTGGAAAAGGTTCCGATGCACACAAAGCGGCTGTTACTGGTGACACAGTTGGTGATCCGTTTAAAGATACTTCTGGCCCAGCATTAAATATTTTGATTAAATTAATGGCAGTGATTTCATTGTTGCTTGTGTTGATTAAGTAATTTGTTTAAAAATTTATGATCCTTGGTAAAAAGTGGGGATCTCTTGTAATCAATAGTTTCTATTTGATAATCTAAATAACAAATAGAAACTATTAAAAAAGGTGAGGTTATGAAGTGGGGGATTTCTCGGGCAATTGCGTTCGTATTTTTATTGTTTTCATTTGTAACACAAACAAATTTTAAGTTTGGTGTTGAAAATTTATCAGTACAGTTGATTGAGCAACTTACACAACAACGTGTTGGGTTGATCACTAATCAAACAGGGCGAAACCAGCGTGGGCAAAGTACGGTTGAAGTATTGCAAAACCATGGCATTGAAGTTGTAACCATTTTTGCACCAGAGCATGGCTACGATGGCATTGTGCCTGCAGGGCAACAAGTTGCTGATAAGGTTGATAAAACAACAAGAACATCTATTACAAGTTTGTACCACACATCGCATGGTAATCAATTATCAACAGAAACGTTTGTTGGCGTTGATGTGTTGTTGTTAGATTTACAAGATGTTGGCATGCGGCATTATACCTATATTTCAACGTTGTTTCGTGTTATGTCTGCGATAAAAGATACATCGTTGCAACTTGTTGTACTTGATCGGCCAAATTTACTTGGCGCACGTGTGCAAGGGCCAGTAGTTGATGAAAATCTTATTTCATTTATCTCTATTGCTGATATTCCATTACGTCACGGGCTGACAATAGGGGAATTGGCTTGTTATTTTAATGATCGCTATTTTGACGATAGTGTAAACGTAGAAATTGTAAAAATGCATGATTATAATCGTGTAACAACATTGATAAAACAATTATTAGCGCCGTTGTCGCCAAACTTGCCCAGTGTGCAATCCTGTTATGGGTATAGTTTTTTAGGGCTGCTTGGTGAAGTTGCACTATTTGATGTTGGTGTTGGCAGTGATAAACCATTTCGGGTTATTACGTTGCCACGATCACTAAAGGTTGATGCACAATTTTGGAAAAATTTGCATAAGTTGCTAAAAGATCACGATGTGCACAGTAAGCGTTATGAATATTTTAATAAAAAAAACAATCGCTGGTCTCGTGGACTTGAGTTACTAATTCCGGCAATTGATCGCGTTGCAAATTTTGATTTATTTATCGATATTTGTCTTCTTGCACAACAATTTGACATTGCGCTGCAGTTTGCATCAACGTTTGATAAAGCAATGGGGACTGATTATGTGCGCCAGTGGTTGCAGAGTGGTAATTATGATAAAAAGCAGCTGCAACAGATGGTTGACCGACAGCATAAAGAATTTGCTGATAAAGTTCGTGGTTGTTTGTTGTATTGCCCCGCACCAGACTAGACTAGCTAGTCATTTAAGTACGTTTTGTACAATTTCGCAACATTATCAAAAAGGGTAGATTGATCTTTTACCCCAACATCTTTATGCACAACCTGCCCATCTTTGATGTACAAAAAGGTTGGCACACCAATAACATCATGTTTGAGCAAAAATGGTTGTGAGCATCGATCAAGGTTGCAATAAGCGATTGGCACATCACTATTTTTTAATATTTTTTTTGTTTTGGTACAAATATCACACCACGGTGCAACAATGACAAGAAGTTTATCGTTATACTGCTTTATGGTAGGAATTAACGCATCTTGTTGATCATGATTGCTTGCTGCAGCGCATAGCAATAAAGAAAAGAATAAAATAGGTATCTGTTTTTTCATTATCATCTCTGGTTTGTAACATAATTTTCATTATAAAGTATTTTTTTTGATAAAATCAATAATTCAAAGTTTAAATAAAAGCTTTTTCTTTTTTTTAAAAAAAACATATTATACAAATTAGTTTTTTCTTTTTTTAGGTAAAGTGTGTTCGTCATAGTTTGATCGTTTTTTGTCAAGAGTAGATTTTAACTACACAAAATAATTACAAATTTTGTTTATCAAGGAAGTTTTTTCTGTGCAAAAATTAAGAATGTGTTTTAGTACAGAAAAACAAAAAAATAGTTGATTATAGGTGGTATAAACGGTACTTTATTATAAGTGAAGCATTACTATTTTGCCACATAGAAAACTTTAGATCTGTAGTTTTAATACATTGTTGTGATGAGTTAGCACGATATTAAAAAAGATATCGCCAGGGGGCGTATGCACTTTTTTAAGTAATTAGGGGCAAACGAATGAATACTAATAGTTGTACCGAGAGGGTTACATGGATACACAAAATGATACATCTGGAGTTCGGGATTCTTTTATGAAGAGTATAGACAAAACTAACGCAACAGATTTTTCTGTTGCTCATGGCATGATGGTTACAGATCAAGACGGACAAACAAGCAATTTTGAGCCAGAGCGTTTGCAAAAAACATTAGTGCATGCGGCAAATTTGTTGAATGTGCAAATCGATTATGCATTGGTTATGCAAGAAGTTGTGAAAAATATTTACGACGGCGTTACCAACATTGAATTATTAGAAGCGTTAATTTTATCGATTATTGCATTTGCAGAAAAAGATACTGCATACAGCCGTGTTGCAGCGCGATTATTGCAGTATAAATTATTCCGACAAGTAACAAATCTTTCTGCGCAAGATGCTGAATATAACGCTTATTATCGCAAAAGTTTTATTGATGGTATTTCGTACGGTGTTTCGCACAACTTGTTTGATCAACGTATGCTGGAGTTTGATCTTGAATACTTATCGCAACAACTTGATCTTGAGGCTGATAAAAAATTTTCCTACATGGGTATGCGTACGTTGTATGAGCGTTATTTCATTCGTCACAAAGATAAACGCGTTGAGTTGCCACAAACATTCTGGATGCGTGTTGCAATGGGTATTTCGTACAATGAACCAAATAAAAACGAAGCAGCAGTTACCTTTTATAATTTGATGTCACGATTGCGTTATGTACCAAGTACACCAACATTGCTGCATGCTGGCCTTACACGTCCACAACTAAGTTCGTGTTTTTTATCAACAGTTGAAGATGATTTGAGACATATTTTTAAAGTTTTTGGTGATAATGCACAACTTTCAAAGTGGTCAGGTGGTGTGTCGAATGATTGGACAAATATTCGTGCAACAGGTGCCATGGTTAAAAGTATTAAAACAGAAAGCCAAGGCGTTATCCCTTTTATAAAGATTGTAAACGATACAACTGCAGCGATTAACCGTAGCGGTAAGCGTCGTGGGGCAACCAGTGTTTATTTAGAAACTTGGCATTTAGAAATAGAAGACTTTTTAGACTTACGCCGCAATACGGGTGATGAGCGTCGTCGTGCGCATGACATTAATACTGCCAATTGGATTCCTGATTTATTTATGAAGCGAGTTGATGCGGGTAAAGATTGGACATTGTTTTCACCAGAAGAGACACCAGACTTACATCATTTGTATGGTAAAGCGTTTGAGCAGCGTTATGCATTTTATGAAGAAAAAGTTGAAAAAGGTGAATTAGAACTCTTTAAAAAGATTCCTGCAAAACAATTATGGCGCAAAATGTTGAGTCGCTTGTTCGAAACAGGGCATCCGTGGATTACGTTTAAAGATGCGTGCAATGTTCGCTCACCACAAGATCATGCTGGTGTGGTACATTGTTCTAATTTATGCACAGAAATTACACTTAATACTTCTTCAGATGAAACGGCTGTGTGTAATTTGGGGTCAGTAAATCTTGCAAATCATGCAAGCAGCGATGGTATTAATCATGAGTTGCTTGCACAAACAGTTGCTGATGCCATACGTATGCTTGATAACGTAATTGATATTAATTTTTACCCAACAAAAGAAGCAAAAGATGCAAACTTGCGTCATCGTCCTATTGGTTTGGGTATAATGGGCTTTCAAGATGCGTTGTATAAATGTAATATTATGTTTGATAAACAGCAAGCGTTAACATTTGCAGATAATTTGATGGAAGAAATTTCATACAATGCAATTTTAGCGTCATCAAAGTTAGCAAAAGAGCGTGGCACCTATGGCTCGTATCATGAATCAAAGTGGGATCGTGGTATTTTTCCACAAGATACGCTTGATTTATTAGAACAAGAGCGCGGCATTAAGATTGATGTTGATCGTAGTGGTAAACTTGATTGGCAACCAGTACGTGATCATGTAAAACAATATGGCATGCGTAATTCAAATTGTATGGCCATTGCGCCAACGGCAACTATTTCTAATATTTCTGATTGTTATCCGTGTATTGAACCGATTTACAAAAACATGTATGTAAAAGCAAATATGAGCGGTGAGTTTACGGTAGTAAACAAATATTTGGTTGAAGATCTTAAAAAAATTGGTCTTTGGACAGAGCAAACAGTAGAACGACTTAAGTATTTTGACGGTAGCTTGCAGATGATGGAAGAGATTCCACAAGGTATTCGTGACAAGTATAAAGAAGTGTTTGAAATCGATCCATTGTGGTTAATTAAAATTACTGCAGCGCGTGGAAAATGGATTGATCAAAGCCAATCACACAATGTATTTATGAGTGGTGTTTCAGGTAAAAAGTTATACGATATTTATATGGCTGCATGGAAAATGGGCTTAAAAACAACGTATTATTTGCGTACACTTGCTGCAACACAGATTGAAAAATCAACTTTAGATACTAAGTATGGCTTTACGCAAAAACGTGAATATACTACTGATAAAGATAATGTTAATAATGATACTAATAATAATACTGAAACTGATAATGATAATAATCAATCATTTGGTTCTACAAGCGCTGTGGCTACTGCAGTAAGTAATTCTATGCGACAAGCGTGTTCAGTATTAGAACCAGATTGTGATGTATGTCAATAAAATGAAAGGGTATTATGGCCTCGAAAAAATATGAATAAACACTGACAATAATAATAATCAATCATTTAGTTCTGCCAGCACTGTGGCTACTGCAGTAAGTAATTATATGCGACAAACGTGTTCGATAACAGAACAAGATTGTGATACGATCCCAATAAACTGAAAGGGTATTATGGATAAGCAAAAAAAGTTAAACAAACAAGGAATTATTAATAATTCTACTATTGACCCGAATAAAATCTTGCCAATGCGTTATATGTGGGCGCGTAAACATTACAAAGATGGGGTTGCCAATAACTGGACGCCAGAAGAAGTTTCGATGCAACATGACATTGAGCAATGGAAATCGACTAAAGTGTTGACGGATGCAGAACGACGATTAATTTTGTGGAATTTAGGTTTCTTCTCTACGGCAGAATCATTAACGGCAAACAATTTGGTATTATGCGTGTATAAACATGTGACTAATCCAGAATGTCGTCAATATGTTTTGCGTCAAGCGTATGAAGAAGCGGTACACACAGACACGTTTATTTATTGTTGTGATTCATTAGGATTAAATCCTGATGAGATGTATAACATGTATGAAACAGTTCCAACTATTCGTGAAAAAGATGCATTTGTAGTTGACCTTACAAAATCTATATTAGATCCAAACTTTAAAACAGACACAGTTGAAAATATTCAAAAGTTCTTACATGACCTTGTTGGCTTTTACGTGATAATGGAAGGAATTTTCTTTTACGCTGGTTTTGCGATGATGCTTGCGCTTAAGCGACAAAATAAAATGGTTGGCATAGGTGAACAATTTGAATACATTATGCGTGATGAAAGTATTCATCTTGCATTTGGGTGTGATTTGATTAATGTTATTAAAGCAGAAAACCCTGAAGCATGGACGCCAAAGTTTCAAGCAGAGCTTGTAGAGCTTATTAAACATTCTGTAGTGTTAGAAGAAAAATATGCACTTGATGCGTGTCCAAAAGGCATGTTAGGCATTAACGCTGATCAATTTACAACATATGTTAAATACATTGCTGATCGTCGTTTAGAGAGAATTGATTTACCAAAACAGTATGGCGTGCATAATCCATTCCCTTGGATGTCACAAGCTACTGATTTGTCTAAAGAGAAAAACTTCTTTGAAACTCGTGTAACTGAGTATCAAACTGCTGGTTCACTTGAATGGGAATAGTATTTTAATTAAATAGTTTTTTACAAAAAAAAAGCGCCCAATTACGGGTGCTTTTTTTTTGGGCGTTAGTTTACTTGCATAATTATTCCCGCATGCTATACATGAATCAGTTGGTTATAAATTCTTAAAAGAAAGGAGTGGCAGCTAAAAAGAATGATTTTGAGTAACGATGGAAAAAAGGAGAAAAGTATCTATCGTATTAAGTTTATAATTGTTAATGAGCGGAGTAGTAAGTGTGGCAGAAAATGTAAAAGTAGCAAGAGAAATAACAATTTCAGCAATTAAAGCTGATGTTGGTTCAATTGGTGGGCACACCAAGCCAACAAAAGAAATGATGCAAATTGCAAAAGATGCGGTAGCAGGTGCAGTTAAAGATGGTTTGTTGCTTGATGGCTTTGTATGCCATACCGGTGATGACATTGCATTGATAATGTCTCATACAAAAGACAAAGATAACGAAGAAATACATCAATTTGCGTGGAATGTATTTATAAAAGCAGCAGAAGCTGCAAGAAAACGTGGTTGTTATGGTGCAGGGCAAGATCTTCTTGCTGACGCACCATCAGGTAACATTCGTGGTGCAGGTCCAGGAGTTGCTGAAATAACGTTTACGTTCCCGGGTAAAGATTACCGTCCAGCAGAATCATTTATGATCTTTATGGGTGACAAATGTGGCCCTGGTGCGTATAACTTGCCATTTTATCTTGCGTTTGCAGATCCAATGTATTGTGCAGGGCTGATGTTGCCAAAATTAACTGGTCCGCAATTAAAGACTGGCTTTACGTTTGAAATCATAGATATGGAAAACATTGAAGGTGGTGATCATTACATTACGCTTGATGCACCAGAAGATGCATACGGTATTTCGATGTTATTACGTGATAACGAGCGTTTTGGCATAAAAGCTATTTATTCACGCAAATATGGCGAACAAGCAGTATCGTGCTCAACTGATCGCTTACATTCAATTGCGGGTAAATATGTTGGCAAAGATGATCCAATTGCTGTTGTGCGTAATCAAGGTATTTTCCCTGCGCCAGAAGAGATTGTTTCACCGTTTGTAAAAGCGCATTACATTGGTGGCAACACCCGTGGATCACATAACATGCCATTTATGCCAGTTGCGATAAATTCCCCGGTTGCAAGTGTGTATTGTATTCCGATTGTTTCATGTTTAGGATTCTCACTATCTGTTGATGGTAAGTTTGCTGATAATTACGTTGATTTCTTTGGTGATGTTTCTTGGGATGTTGTTCGTCAACGTGCACAGAAAAAAGCGATTGAAATGCGTTCTCAAGGGTGGTCTGGTCCAGCGATGTTGCCATACAACGAGCTTGAGTACAGTGGATTTAAAGATGCGTTAGAAAATCTTGAATCACGCTTTAAAGTAAAAGGAAAATAAAGTTTATCATTTATAAGTAATTCGTTTATGACAGCCCGTCATAGCGGGCTGTCTCTTTTTTAATTGCTTTTTAATCGTTTAGTTACTGTGTTACGTAAAGCCTTTGTAGTTGAAATAAATAGTTGAATACCATATTTATCTTGAGCTACTTTTTTTTTTATTAATTGGCTGCGTTTTTTTCTTGTTTCTTTGATTGGTAAAATAAATAATGCATCACCTAAATGATTTAAGATCATGATTTTTGATAAATAAAACAGGCCTTGATCGTATTGTGTAGAGAGGGCGAATTCAAATAAGCGATTTTCCATATTTGGGTCGATAATTGATATCCGTTTTGCTACAGTAGTTTCGTTTTGGTTATTATCAGTTATTTGTTCATTAAAATTATCACCAATATCTTGCATTGTACGATTGATGGCAACACAGTTGCTAACTGCTACTTTAGTTTGTTCTATAAGGTTTGGTTTGTTGCATAATGGATAGCCGATAATTGATTGCTCATATAATTCGATTCGTTGATCTAATAAATAAATAAATAAATTAGCAATAGGATGTGTTTCAAAATGAGCTAACCGCTTTTTATATTTTTTACAAGTGGTATGTCCGTTAGATGTTTTTTTTTTTGGTAAACGTATATGGAGATCGCATAAAAGAATAGTAAGTTTTTTTAATAATTTAAAATAATTTTCTTGTGTGTCGATGTATAATAAATTAGTGTTGTTCGTTAACACAGTATTGCATGCATCGATATAGGTATTATCAATAGTTAATGACTCACTATAATCATAAAAAGCAAGCGGAAGTATTTCGTTAAAAAATGGTTGGTTGTTCTCTATAAGTTCAGCATATTGGTTTAACAATGGTTTGTTTGTATAAAACGTTGGGCCTGGGCGATAAATGTTAATCGTGTCTTTTATCAATTGCAATAATGGTAAAACAAGCTCTAATGGCATTAGAGGTGTTACAAAATTGTTTTTTTCAAGTACTATTGCATCCCCATCCATAGCACTAAGCGATATAGCATGCCAAATAAATACAAAATAAATATACTTCACGTGGTCCCCTTTTTTATAACAATACGTGTTATATTATTTGTTATAGCCTTGTCTTTCATTGTTCAGTATTCTAAGAGGATGTTGCAACTAACGAGTGAGATTTTTTTATGAAACAACAAAAAAAGACAGTTTTTTTAATTGATGGATCATCATTTTTATATCGTGCGTATTATGGCATGCGTCCATTACATACGCCTTCTGGCGAATCGGTACAAGCGGTGTATGGTTTTTGTCGCATGATAAAACAGTTAATTAATAAATTTGATCCACATTATCTTGGTATAGTGTGGGATAGTAAAGGAAAAACAACGCGTCATGATATGTATGAAGAATACAAAGCAACGCGTGATGCACCACCAAGTGATCTGTTTGAACAAAAAAAATATATTGTGGAATTTGCTGATTTAATTGATTGTGCACAAATTGCACAAGCCAAGCTTGAAGCTGATGATATTTTGTATTCCATTGCGCTTGATATGCAAAAAAAGGGATTTAATGTCGTTGTGATTTCATCAGATAAAGATCTTGGGCAAATGATTACTGATAATATTTCGATGTATGATCCGGTAAAAGAAATTATGTACACACCGGAAAAATTTGTACAAAAGATGAGTTTTGCAGTTGATCGTTTACCGCTTTATTTTTCACTACTTGGTGATACTTCTGATAATATTCCTGGCGTGCGTGGCGTGGGTAAAAAGAGTGCATTAGAGTTGGCACAACAATTTAGTTCACTAAAAGAGTTGTACAATAATCTTGATAAAGTAACTATTAAGCGTGCAAAAACAGCCTTAGAAAAACATAAAGAAGATGCCTTTTTAAGCCTTGATCTTTTTTTATTGCAATATCATCCCATTGCAATTACTGCTGATAAATTAAAGTTTGATCACGCTAATTGGCGTAATGCATTACCATTATTTAAAAAACTAGAATTTAAAAGTTTAATTCGTGAAATTGGCGATCAAGATGTTTCTGCAGATGACAAAATGAGTTATTGGCAAAAAAAAGATTTTGTTCTTGTCGATACACAACAAAAATTAGATGATTTGTGTGCGTTGTTGCGAGAGAAAAAATCTTTTGCAATAGACACTGAGACAAATGGTTTGCGGCCACTTGAATCGTTACTTGTTGGTATGTCGTTTTGTGTGCAAGAAGAGCAAGCTTTTTACGTGCCGTGTAACCATGTAACTGACGAGCAGCAATTAAAACCAGAAGTTATTATTGCTACATTAAAGCCAATTTTAGAAGATGAAAACTATAAAAAATGGTTACACAATGCAAAGTTTGATCAAAAAGTATTATGGGCTAATGGTGTAAACATGCGCGGTGTTGAGCATGACACTATGCTCGCAGCGTCGCTGATTAATAAAGATTGGCAGCGTGTAGGGCTCAAGTATTTATCACAAGTGTGTTTTGATGAACATATGTTTAGTTATGCAGATATGGTTACGAATAAAAAGTTAGCTGATTTTTCGTACGTGCCAATAAAAAACGCATTGTATTACGCTGCAGCTGATGCGTTGCAAACATTTAAGTTGTGTCATTACATGGTCGATGTATTAAAAAAAGAAAAATTGTTTGAGTTATACAACACGATTGAAATGCCAACAACCAATGTGTTGTTTCACATGGAATGTCTTGGTATTTACTGCGATGTACAACATTTGTATGAGCTTGGTATTTCTGTAGCGCATGAGTTGACAGCAATAGAAAAAAACATTGCACAACATCTGCCAGAACATCAAAAAAGTATCAATTTAAACTCGCCAAAACAGGTTGCGCAACTATTGTTTGAAGATCTTAAGTTGCCACCAAAGAAAAAAAGTGCAAAAGGAACCTATTCAACTGATCAATCAGTGTTAAAAGAACTTGCTCGTGAACACGAAGTGCCAAAGCTATTAGTCTATTATCGTGAGTTGGCAAAGTTGCAAAATACATATATTCAAGCGTTGCCGTTATACGTTAATCAAAAAACAAAACGCATTCATACTTCGTACAATCAAGTTGCAGTTGCCACCGGGCGTTTATCAAGTACTGATCCTAATTTGCAAAATATTCCGACCGATGGTTCACGGTATGGTGCACAAGTTCGTGCAGCGTTTAAAGCACAAGATGGGTATACGTTCATTTCAGCTGATTACTCACAAATAGAGTTGCGCGTTATGGCACATTTATCACAAGAGCCAGCATTGATTAATGCGTTTACTCATGGGCACGATATTCATGCACAAACAGCGGCGTATGTTTTTGATGTACCGCTAGAAAAAGTTGATCATGATCAGCGACAAGTGGGCAAACGAATAAACTTTAGTGTGCTTTATGGCATTACGCCGTATGGATTACGTCGCGACATTGGCGTCTCTTTTGGGCAAGCGCGTGATTATATCGATCGTTACTTTGCTCGTTATCCACAAGTAAGCAAGTGGATGGAAGGTGTGATAGAATTTGCCAAAAAACATGGCTACGTGCAAACATGGCAAGGTAGAAGACGTTATATTCCCGCGATTAATGAGACTAATCGCGTGTTGTACGAAGAAGCAAAACGTGTAGCGATTAATACTGTTGCACAAGGCACAGCAGCAGAATTGCTTAAAGTTGGTATGATCCGTGTATTTGATGCATTGGTAGCACGTGGCTACGATGAACGTATTTTATTACAAATTCATGATGAATTATTGTTAGAAGTACCAAAAAATCGCGCACAAGAGGCTGAAAAAATCGTAAAGGATACGTTAGAATCAGTAGTCGATTGGTCTATTCCACTCACTGTTGCAACACGTATAGGTGATGATTGGAAAAAAGTGAGTAAGTAGCTTGACTTTTATACTGGTGTGTACATAATGATTATACGGGTTTATTTTCATTAAACCTTTAATGATGCGCTTAGAAATTTCCTACTTTTAAGTTGGGAATAAATGAGCAAAATTCATTTTTGAGACACTATGGCTTTTAAGCTGTAGCGCGTTATTTTCAGTACATATTTTGAGGATTATACGTCATGGCAACGAGTAAAGCTGGTGGTTCTTCATCCAACGGTCGCGATAGTCATAGTAAGCGACTAGGTGTTAAATTATTTGATGGTCACCAAGTAGGTGGTGGCGAAATTATCGTTAGACAACGTGGAACGCGCATTCATCCAGGTAAATTAGTAGGTCGCGGTGGCGATGATACTTTATTTGCAAAGGGACCAGGTTTTGTGAAGTTTCACTTTGGTCCTAAAGGAAGAAAATACGTTTCAGTGTTAGATGCTTTATAAACAACTTGGTATAATGCAGGGTACGCATATGCTTATGACACATAATCTTGGAGAGTAACGTGGTCATTAATTTTTTACGCTATCGTTTAGCAGCAATGTTCTTATCATTTATAATGTTTGCTGGTTTTACGGGATTGTGTATTTATCGTTATATAAATTTAGGTCATATTTTTACGTACAGCATTGATTTTACTGGTGGCACGCAGGCATTATTGCGTTTTGATCGCCCGGTAAGCGCCGAATACATTGCAGAAATCTTGCAAAGTAAAGGTTGGCAGGGTGCAATTACTCGTGATTTTTCTGATATAGAAGTTCTTGTTCGTGTAAAAGAATTTGCAAATGATGCAAAAGGACTTGCTCATCGCATTAAAGAAGCAATTATTTCTGTTGAACCAAACTATGTGATAACCGTTGAACAAAGTGATGCAGTTGGTGCTGGTGTTGGTGAAACATTGCGTACAAAATCGATTTATGCGGTTATTTTAGCACTGCTTGCAATGTTGTTGTACATTGCGTATTGTTTTTGGTCATTATCGTATGCGGTTGGTGCAGTTTGTGCATTATTCCATGATGCGGTTGTGATGTTGTTTATCTTTTTATTATGTGATGTAGAAATTTCAGTTAATATTATTGCTTCTATTTTAGCAGTGCTTGGTTATTCAATTAACGATACGATTGTAATTTTTTCTCAAATTCGTGATGGTATTGCAAAAAAAAGCAATCAATCATTAGCCAAAGTGATTAATGCGAGTTTAAATCATACATTTAAGCGAACTTTATTAACGAGTATTTCTACAGGGTTGCCAATTTTAGCAATGTACTTTTTGGGTGGACCAGCGTTACACGATTTTTCTTTTGCGTTATTAGTAGGTATTGTTTTTGGCACATATTCTTCAATTTACGTAGCAACATCTGTCATGATGGCGTTGTATAAAGAAAAAGCTTAAAAAACTATACATTACTGATTAAAAATTGAGCATTAATTAATTAGTTTTGATAATACAAATTCTATACACAAGTTAAGAATAATATTTTGATTATTCGCATTAAAAATTTTGTTAATAAAATAATGTGTACCAGTTAGTTGTACATAAATGAAAGTTATATATGATTTATTTCTCTATATTTGTAGGTTAAACAAATGTCAAAAGAAGAAAAAAACACACAGCAATCAGAAGAAAAAAATTCACCTAAAGATTCTCAAAAGGTGGCACCAGTAAGAAAAGTTGGTCGTCCAAAAAAATCCGTCTCCGCTGAAGCTTCCGTCTCCACCAAGGCTTCGTCGGACACGTCGACGCGACAAGGTTCGCCGGCGGAAGAAAAAAAGAAAGTTGACGTAAAAGCAAAAGAACAAAAAGTAGAAAAAAAACCTCGCGCCATAGTAAAAAATGCAGAGGTAGAAGAACAAAAAGTAGATGCAAAGCCAAAAGAACAAAAAAAAATAAATATTATGCAATCTGTTGATACAACAGTGAGTAAAGATCAATCATTACAAAAAGATGATATACCACAACAATTACAACAACAAGCGCAACAAACACCAAGGCAACAACAGCAACGCAGACCGCAGCAAACTGGTGGATACCAACAACGCAGACCACAACAACGCGATTATCACGGGCAACAACAACGTCGTGATAACAGCAATCGTCGTCAGCAACCATATCAACAACAACGCAATCGTCAATTTGATAAACAAAAAGATGATCGTCCTTTAGAAGAACTTTCATTTTATGAATTAGGTAACTTTGCTCGTCGTCTTGGTATCATCGGTGCTGGATTGATGAAAAAAGATGCATTACTTGAACGCATAAAATATGTGCAAGCGCATCCTGATTTAGAGATGGAAGTGACTGGTGTATTAGAAAAATTACCTGATGGATTTGGTTTTTTACGTTCTGCTGATTATGATTATGTTTCTGGGCCGGATGATGTGTATGTTTCTCCATCACAAATTCGTTATTGTGGATTACGTACTGGTGACGTCGTAACGGGTATTGTTCGCAAACCACGTGATGCAGAACGTTATTTTGCATTGTACAAAGTAACTAAAATTGATGGAAAATTACCAGAAGAAGTTCGTGATCGTCCATACTTTGACCGCTTAACACCAAAACATCCTGATCATCGAATGACACTTGAGTATGATCAACATTCTATTGCAACACGCATTATGGATATGTTTACGCCAGTAGGTAAAGGGCAACGTGGATTGATTGTTGCGCCACCAAAAGTTGGTAAAACAGTATTACTTAAAAATTTAGCACTTTCATTATTAGCAGAAGATAAAGATCGTCATCTTATTATCTTTTTAGTTGATGAGCGACCAGAAGAAGTTGCTGATATGAAAAAGACGATAACAGGATTGAATGTAAAAATTGTAAGTTCAACGTTTGATGAATCAGCTGAGCGTCACGTACAAGTTGCAAACATTATTATTGAAAAAGCAAAACGCATGGTAGAAATGGGTACCGATGTTGTTGTTTTACTTGATTCTATTACTCGTTTAGCGCGTGCGTACAACACTGTGGCACCAGCATCAGGTAAAATTTTAACTGGTGGTATAGATGCTAATGCGTTACAAAAACCAAAACGCTTCTTTGGTGCAGCACGTGCAACAGAAGAAGCAGGTTCATTAACGATTTTAGCAACAGCATTAGTTGATACTGGTTCACGCATGGATGAAGTTATTTACGAAGAGTTTAAAGGTACCGGTAACATGGAAATGCACATGACGCGCAAGCTTGCTAATCGTCGTATTTTCCCCGCGCTTGATCTTCTTGTTTCTGGCACACGTCGTGATGACTTGTTGCAAACACCAGAAGACTTGAATAAAGTGTGGGTGTTGCAAAAGTTCTTGGCAACTATGAGTACACAAGAGGGTATGGAGTTCTTAAAAGATAAACTTAAGAAGTTTAAAACTAATCGTGAATTTTTAGATTCTATTAATAAGCGTGAAGGTAATGGCAAAGGTAAGTAGCCAGAAGATTTATAAGTAAAAAAAAGAGCGACTTTAAGTCGCTCTTTTTTTTTAAGTTAATCTTATTTTTATGCTTCGTTAATGGTTACAGCACTGTGTATTGATGTTATACAAAAAATGTATGCTCCAGTTAGGAATGCAGATAATCCTAATGCTTGTAAGTCTTTTTTATTTTGATGTTTTTTCGTTTCTTCAGGTGATAAAGTTGGTTCTACTCGACGGGTTTTTTCAGTATATTGTACACCAGCGACAAAAAAACCACCAGCCATCATAAGACTTAGCATACCGATTATTAAACGTGTCTTAGGGCTAGTTGCTGAAGTGTAAGCATTCCACGGACCAGGCGTTGTGGTTTGTGCGCAACCAAGTGTTAATAATGTTGCACAGATTAGGTTAAGAGTACGTTTTTTCATAATAATTCCTCCATTTATTTATTATTATCCAAGATTATAAGTTTGATTTGGCTCAATAATTTGTATTGTTGGTTGGATTAAAAGTAATGCAACTCCAATACCAAATAAGGCAATA
>DAOUPL010000055.1 GCA_030626185.1 bacterium
AGATCTAAAATAATCTCTTGTTTTAATGCTTTTGCAGAACAACCATACAGTAGAGACTCAATCAAACCATTAAATGCACGATAATTTATTAGTAACGATCCACCAACGGCGTTATCTGAACAATCATGATGCAACACATAACACTCACTATCTTTAAGCGCAACAATGGTTATCGTTCGTTTTTTATTATTTTGTAATGCATACGCATCGTACAAGACAACGTTGCTTTGTGGTGCGACAATAATTACAATGTTTTTTTTTGATGTATCAACATATTCATCACAAGCGACAATCTTTTTTGACTCATCTTGTATAAAAAGTACACAATCAGCGGTAATTTTTGGTGTTAAATACTTTGTAACGTAATCACCATGCTTTTGTGCAAAATCTTTTAAACTTGCAAAAACAGAAATAGAAAGATCCTCTTTGCTCATCCGATTGACCCTTCCATTTCCATAGCAATCAAACGATTAATCTCAACGGCGTACTCCATCGGTAGTTCTTTTACAAACACATCAATAAAACCATTGAGTAACATCGCACGTGCTTTTTGTTCATCTAGTCCTCGAGAAGCTAAATAAAACATTGTTTGTTCATTTTCCATACGTCGTGTTGACGCTTCGTGCCCAATGTCAACTGATGACTCTTTTACGTCAATTGTTGGATACGTATCAGAACGTGAATCTTTATCGAGCAACAATGCATCACATTGCACGTACGCACGAGCATTTTTTGCACCCTTAACCACCTTTAACAATCCACGATAACTTGATCGCCCACCATCTTTACTAATTGATTTTGCAATAATGTTTGATGTTGTTTGCGGAGCAAGATGAATAATTTTTCCACCAGAATCTTGATGTTGATCTTTGCCTGCAACAGCAACCGAAACTATTTGTCCTTGTGCGCCACGCTCTTTAAGTACAATGCACGGATACTTCATCGTCACTTTGCTACCAAAGTTGCCATCAATCCACGCAACTTTTGCATCTTCATACGCAATCGCGCGCTTGGTCACTAAATTATAAACATCTGATGACCAATTTTGAATGGTGGTGTAACGCACAGAAGATTTTTTTTGTGCAACAATTTCTACTACAGCACTGTGCAACGAACTTGCAGAATAAACTGGCGCACTGCAGCCTTCAACATAATGGACAGACGCCCCAGGCTCGACAATAATTAACGTGCGTTCAAATTGCCCCATGCGTTGACTATTAATTCTAAAATATGCTTGCAATGGTTGATCGAGTTGTACACCCGATGGGACAAATACAAAACTTCCACCACTCCAGACTGCCGAATTAAGTGCCGCAAATTTATTGTCATGCGGTGGGATAATTGTTGCAAAATACTTTTTAAACAGTTCTGGATGATCGTTTAACGCTTGTGACGTATCGCAAAAGATAACTCCTTTTTCACGCCACTTTTTTTGTAAACTTTTATAAATAACTTCTGACTCATACTGCGCACCAACACCAGCTAAAAAAGAACGTTCTGCTTGTGGAATACCAAGTTTATCGAACGTATCTTTTATTTTATCTGGAACATCATCCCATGAGAGTTGTTGTTCACTGTTTGGCTTAACGTAATAACGTAAATCATCAAACGGTAAACCCGATAAATCAGCACCCCATGTTGGTAACGGTTTTTGTTCAAAAATACGCAACGCATTAAGACGAAACTCTGTCATCCAGCCAGGCTCGTTCTTTTCATGAGAGATTTGTTCGACAATTTGTTTGTTAAGGCCACGAGCAAATGTTTTCGTCATACGCGTTATTTACCATGAATCTTGCAATAACCAACTTTATCAATCTTTTGTGCCAACGTCGCGTCGCCTGATTCAACAATAGCACCATCACGCAACACATGCACTACATCTGGCACCACATGCTCTAAAATGCGTTGATAATGCGTAATCAACACAACCGTCATTTCTGGATTCTCTTTTTTTGCCAACACAATCGCACGCGCAATCGCTTGCAGCGCATCAACGTCAAGACCAGAATCTATCTCATCAAAAATTGCTAATTTTGGCCGCAACAATAAAAATTGTAACGCTTCTAACTTTTTACGCTCACCGCCAGACATGTTTTTATTTACATACCAAGGCAAAAATGATTCATCAATACCAAGCAGATCCCAATATTCACGAACTTTTTTATCAAATGATTCTTGATCGACAATTTCACCATGAACCGCACGATAACTCTCTTGCAAAAATGTTTTTATGTACACGCCATTCAGCACAACCGGAAACTGAAACGCTAAAAAGATGCCATTTTGTGCACGTTGTTCAACAGAAAGTTGTAACAAGTCTTGGCCATTAAAGATAATTTCGCCAGATTTTACGCTAAACGCTGGATGACCCATAATAACCTTTGCCAGCGTGCTTTTACCAGAGCCGTTTGGCCCCATAAGCGCAGAAATTGATCCTGCATCAATAGTTAACGAACAACTATTTAAAATTATTTGGTCTTTAGCCTGAACTGTAAGGTTTTTAATTTGTAACATAATCATAAATAAGTTAATCGGTTCTTATGCTAAGAATAGCACAAAAACCGATACTTCACGATCTAGCAATAGCGATACCATTCCAAAATTGTAACGCAATAAATAATTACATAATTTCAATTACAACCACTTCTTTGAAGCATCATTCTTTTGTTTTACCATTTCATTCGACAAATCTAGTTGCTCTCTTATAATATCATCTGCTAAATCTGTATGCTTAGACGCTCTTTTTTCCTTTTTATCTACCAATTCTTTAAAGTAAACAATCTGATCTTTCAAGTCAGCAATTCTACTGGCCTTATCATCTCGTTGCTCTTTTATCGATGTTATTTTATCTTCAAGGCGTCCTTCAAGAAGCTTTTTGTTTAATTCTAAATTAAGAATCTCATTTTCTTTTTCACCTTCAAGTATTTCTTTCTCTAGGATCAATGTGCGTTTTTCATCTTTTACGCTCTGTAAGTCATTTTTTATGCTTTGTAAATTTTCTTTAATAAATTGATTTTCGCGTTTTAGTTGCTCTTTTTGCCCTGTATCTTTTTGCAAAAATTCTAACTGATCTTCTATTTCTTTTCTTTTTTCTTTATTTAAAATGCCATCTAGAAAATCAACACTTTTACAAAGCCACTTAAGCAACACAAGATGTCCATTGTAATTGTAGCCAATGCCACTAATAACAACCAATCCTGTTGCCATAAACCAGCGTTTCTTGCTCTTTAACCATGCAAAATAAATATTTGAATCTCTTTTTTTTCGTTCTTGCTTTATGCGTTTTTGTTCAAGATAAGTCACAATCTCTTGAATCTGTTGATAACTTTGTTGATTTTGATTATTTTGTGCAACATGCACATGCGTTACAATATCTTTGTTATCTACAATCAGCTCATTACAAACTTCTTGTAACTCATCTGTTTTATTTGTTTCACAATCACTCTCGTCAAGCTCAACTTCTTCTACAACTTCTAGCTCTTTTTGTTGATCAACTAGCACAATTTGCTCTTGCTGAATAGCATCTTCAAGCTCAAGTGCAACTTCATCATTACCAAGAATTATCTGTCCTAATTTGTCTTGATCTACTACTTGTTCGTGCTCTTCAAACACATCATTTTGATTGTTTTGATTTTTTTCAACTTCATGCTTGAAAAAACTTTTAAATTTTTTCCACCCACTTTTTTTGGGTACTTTTTGTGCAAAAGAAGAAATAAAAATTAATGATAACAATAGAATGGATAAACGATGTAAATTCATAATTATGCTTAAGTATTAATGCCCATACGATGTTTCTACTAAATATGCTCTATTTTTAACGGTAAAAAGACTGTTTGTCAACTTTTATAAAAATAAAAAAATTATAATACAAAGATAATTACGAAAAAGATTAAGAAAACGATTACTCAATAGCACCATATTTTATCAACAATTGAGTAAGTTTTGGGTTATGTTTTTGTGCATAAAACAATATTGATTTTCCACAATTATCAACAAAGTTAATATTTGCGCCAGCCTCAATTAATAACGATGCTAAAAGAAATCTAGTTTTTTGATTAACATGATAAAAAGATTTAGCACAGATTCTATACAACAATGTTTTTCCACAACTATCAACGAAATTAATATTTACACCAACCTCAATTAATAAAGGTACTATCGCCGAATAGTATCTGCATGCATTCATTAAAACAGTATTACCATGTCCATCTATTCTATTTACATCAGCACCAGCCTCAACCAATAAAGGCACTACTTGCGAATGGTGTCTACATGCATTCATTAACACGGTATTGCCAAATTCATCTACTCCATTCACATCAGCACCAGCCTCAATTAATAAAGACACCATTTCCGGATAATATCTGCATGCCCTCATTAACATAGTATTTCCATGCCCATCTATTCTATTAACGTCGGCACCAGCCTCAATCAATGCAGGCACCATTTCCGGATAATATCTGCATGCCCTCATTAACACTGTATTTCCATATTTATTTACTCCATTAACCAATGTAAATAAAACTTCTTTATCTTCACCATACGTATTGTATGCATAATCCAAAGCTGTATTGCCCAAACGATCTTCTGCAAAAACATTTGCACCAGCCCCAATTAACAACGTAATAACTTCACATAAACCAGAACGACACGCATACATCAAAGCATAACGCCCAAATATATCAGCTTGATAGATATGTGCTTCAGCGTCAATCAACGCGGAGATCGCATCAGGGCAAACGCATCTAATTTTCCTTTAATCCAATAAGATGTGCAATATAACTCTCATCTAATGCGGCTTGAAAGCGTTTTCTTCGCAAACTTTTTTTATTTAGCTTGTCGCGCCTTAACATGC
>DAOUPL010000029.1 GCA_030626185.1 bacterium
AACACAATACAAAAAAAGAATCTTATTGTCTAATTTTTTATCACACCAGAGCCAAGACAACGATCGTTGTCATAAAATACGGCAAACTGCCCAGAAGCAATGCCTTGATCATCTTCGTGCAATTGCACATGCCACGTACTGTCGTCAACTTGTGTAACATCGCAAACATAACGCTTTGCGCCATGACGTAACTTAACCGTCAACGCAGAAACATCACTCAATGAACTGTTTATTAAATTAAGATTCTCAACATAAAATTGATCACGTTTTTTGTTGTGCGCAAAGTAATCACGAGAAACATACACAATATTTTGTGCAACATTTTTGTCCACCACGTACCACGGCCCACCAGCAAGACCAAGCCCTTGACGTTGACCACGGGTATAAAACCAATATCCTTGATGCGTTGCCAAAACGTCATCGGTCTCAACTTCAACAATATTACCAACACGCTCACCAAGATGTGCTGCAACAAAATCACGAAACTTTAATTTGCCTAAAAAACAGATTCCTTGACTATCTTTGCGATCTTTTGTTGGCAAATTATGTTCTTGTGCGTATGCGCGCACTTGCTCTTTACTCATGGTGCCAATAGGAAAAATGCAACGCTGCAACTGCTCAACAGACATGTGCGACAAAAAGTAGGTCTGATCTTTTATTTTATCTGGCGCAGTGAGTAACTGAATACCATTATCATCTTTTTTTATCTGTGCGTAATGACCAGAAGCAACGTAATCAAACGCATCAGCATCAATTTTGTCCCAAAAAAAACCAAACTTTATGCGTTTGTTACACATAATGTCAGGGTTTGGCGTATTACCCTTTTTAATCTGATCGATCGTGTAACTCACTACTTCTTGCCAATATTCTTTTTGCAACGAGATAACTTGTAGTTCAACGCCAAGTTGATCACACACCGCTTGAGCGTACGAAAGATCCTCTTGCCATGGGCAGTTTCCCAAATGAGCAAGTTCATCTTCGAGCCAAATTTTAAGATAAAATGCAGTAACTTCGTGCCCCTGCGTCACTAACTTGCGCAACGCAACGGAGCTATCAACGCCACCAGACAATAATAATGCAATTTTCATCGTCAACTTATTAGTATAAATAATCTCTATCTACCTTCAGTATAATAAAAATTTACAAAACGTAAAAAAGCCCACCTGATGACAAATTAACCAATTCGTGTAAACTGATGATGTTCTGATCGTATAATTACCCAAAAAGAATTTATGAATCCACTAGACCAATTAAAAACCGATTTTTCTTCTTTTTTGTGTACGCACTTTGAACTTTCGTCAGAAGATATTCCAAGAGATTTTTTTACTCTCAACACTGATGAGAAAAAACAACAATTTGGCGACATCAACAGCAACATCGCCCTTATGCTTGCCAAAAAGTTACAACAAGCGCCACGTAATATTGCACAAGCAATTGTTGACAACTTTAGTCACAAAGACGTAGAAAAAATCGAAATTGCTGGCCCTGGGTTTATAAACTTCTTTTTAACGGTTGCCTGTTGGCAAAGCATTGCACAAACTCTGCATACACAAAAACATTCATTTTTTGCACCACACATTAAAGACAAACCAGTTGTTTCTCTTGAGTTTGTCAGCGCTAACCCCACTGGGCCGTTACACTTTGGTCATGGGCGTGGTGGCATTATTGGTGATGTTTTAGCGCGTGTTTTACGATTTTTGCACTACAGCGTGACAACCGAATTTTATATCAACGATTCAGGTAAACAAATCAAAAAACTTGGTATCTCATTTATGACGCGTTGCGCACAACAACTTGGCAAAAATATCACTTTGCCTGAAGATGGGTATCAAGGTGAATACTTAGTCCAATTAGCCGATGAATGCATCGAAAAGCACGGTAAACAAATTTTAGAAAAAGATGATGCATTTTTTCAAGAATATGCACAACGCCATTTACTCAATAATATCAAACGCACCCTCGAATCGTACAATATCTCTTTTGATGTTTGGTTTTCTGAAAAAGCATTACACACCAGCGGTAAAATTGATCAAGTAATCGCAATATTACAAAAACATGATTTTGTGTACGAACAAGATGGCGCATTGTGGTTTAAAGCAACAGAATTTGGCGATGATAAAGATCGCGTAGTCAAAAAAGCTAATGGTGAGCTGACGTACGTTGCAGCTGATATCGCTTATTTGCAAGATAAAGTTGATCGCGGCTTTACCCAATTAGTTATGGTTTTAGGGCACGATCATCATGGCTACACCAAACGATTGCAAGCAGCATTACAAGCGCTTAATTTATCACAACAAGCGCAACTTAACGTTATTTTGTACCAATTAGTCAGCATAAAGCAAGATGGCAAACAACTTCGTCTTTCAAAACGCGCAGGGCGCATTATCTCGTTACAAGACATAATCTCTACTGTTGGCGTTGATGTTGCACGATTTTTTTATCTGCATCGCAAAGCTGACGCGCAACTTGAATTTGATCTCAATCTTGCATTGCAAAAAACTGATGAAAATCCCGTTTATTACGTGCAATACGCGTATGTCCGAGCAAAAAGCATATTAGCAAAAGCGCAAGAACAAGAAGCATTAAAAAACATCACCCTAACTGTTGATGAAATAGATGCAGAAGAGCAGATGTTACTAAAAAAGATTATTTCGCTACAAAGCGTGCTTGCAAACATTGCACTTCACCATCAAACACACATTCTAACCTACTACGCAATTGAATTGGCAACGACGTTTCATAAATACTACAACAAAAGTCGCGTAGTCGACCCAGGCAACGTCAAAAAAAGTGCTAGTCGCTTACTTATGGTACAACTGCTTAAAGAAACTTTTGAACTTTTGTTTGATCTTCTTGGCATTAGCGCACCGAAAAAGATGTAATTATTGATAAAAACGGTAATTATGGCACAATAATAAATGATTACCTATAAAAATTCGAGGACCTTTTATGGCAAAAATAGATAGACAAGCATTACAAAAATTACGCGATATTACCGGCCTTGGCATGATGGATTGCCGCAAAGCATTAGAAGAAGCTAATGGCGACATCGAAGGCGCGGTAGAAACATTACGTAAAAAAGGCGCTGCTGTAGCTGCAAAACGATCAACTAAAGAAACAGCAGAAGGCGTAGTAAGCATGTACATTCACCCTGGTGATCGCATTGGTGTGATGATCGAACTTAATTGTGAAACTGACTTTGTTGCAAACACCGAAAATGTTCGCCAATTTGCGCGCGATTTATGCTTGCACATCACAGCATTAAAACCATTATACCTTGTGCCAGAAGATGTTGATCCAAAGTTTATCGAGCACGAACGTTCGATTTTACACGAACAACTTGCTGATAGCGGTAAACCTGAAAAAATTCTTAAAAAAATCATTGAAGGTAAAGTTAACAAATTGTACAGCGAAATTTGCCTTTTAAATCAACCTTTTGTAAAAAATGATCAAGTAACGGTAACACAAGCACTTGAAGAATTAATTGCAAAAACTGGTGAAAATATCAAAATTAAACGCTTTGCTCGTTTTGAAATTGGTGCATAATCAAACAAAAAGGATCTCTTATGTCACAAGAACTTATACTTGTAGAAAATGAATCAAAGAATCTTGAGCAAGCTCTTGCAGAAGAGATGAATCAAGCAATTAAACATTTTGAACGTGAACTTGCTAAAATTCGCACCGGTCGTGCACACACATCACTTGTTGAGGATATTTTAGTTACGTGTTACGACGGTCAAGCACCAATGACGCTAAAATCTATTGCTGCTGTTTCTGCACCTGAAGCACGACTAATCACTATCCAACCATGGGATAAAGGCGTAACAGCAAACATCGAAAAAGCGTTATTAACTTCTGACATTGGCGTAACGCCAATAAATGATGGTGAAATTATTCGTTTGCAGTTGCCAGAAATGAGCACAACACGTCGTCATGAATTAGCAAAATCACTGGGCAAACGTCTTGAAGAATGTAAAATTCGTATGCGTAACATTCGCAAAGATTTTAACAACTTAATTCGTGACGCGAAAAAAGACAAAACAATTTCTGACAATCATTGTCACCGTCTTGGTGTTGTTTTGCAAAACTTAACAGATGAGTGGATCAAAAAAGCAGATGCATTAAATGAAAAAAAAGAAAAAGAAATAACTACAATTTAATTAAATTTTTCTTTTATTAATTTCATTTATGTGATAAATTGATCCCTATAAAAAAGGATATTACGCAAGAGTGGCGGAACTGGTAGACGCGCTGGATTTAGGATCCAGTTCCTGAAAAGGAGTGTGGGTTCGACTCCCATCTTTTGCACCATCTTCATTAAAAAAGGGGATCAATGCACAATGAAACAAACAAACGTTCTGTTGGCAAAAAATCAATGCCATCTTCGTCTGTACACTCTGTTCATAAAAAAATCAATCCAACAGCAACTGCGGTAAATATTTGTATTGGTGCAAAAATTGTTCGTCGTTTTTTTGAACGATCAGCATCAGCACTACAAAAATACGATCATTCAGCCGGATTTAAACAAGGGGAAACACCTCTTGATTTTATAAAAAAAAACTACACTCATCATCTTTTGGAGCATGTGCAAGAATTATTATTTAATTATTGCGTAATGAATAACTTGTGCAAAGAAGCACGAACAAAAAACATTATTTATCTTGGCGATCCACAACTTGTTGATATTCAAATAAACACTAAAGATTCTGCATGTTTTTCATTTATTCTTAACACAACACACCCAATAGAAATCGATGACAACTGGCATAGCTGGGCGTTCAAATCTCCAAAACGTAAAAACTATAAAGACATCGATCGTCAGGTTGAATACTTTATCGAAAAAGAGACCGAAAATTTAGAAAATTACGATGCACAAAAAGGCATCAGCTTTAATGATTGGGTACGGTTAGAAATCATGATCGTTGATGAAAGCGGACTCCCTCTTTTTAAAAACTTCTCACAAGACTTTTGGTTAAAAATCAGTGAAGAACACGCAGAAAACAGCTTGCGCGATCTTTTGTTAGGGAGAAAAAAAGGTGATTCCTTTCAAATACAAGATCGTTATCTACAAAATTACTTTAGCCCTCATCAAAAAAGCGATGACCAATTTCAGATAACGATTACGCATCACTTGCCACATAATCATTTTTGCTTTGATCATCTGAGTAGTCATTTTCAACTTTCTACCGTAGAAGAATTGCACAATAAACTTATTGAAGTTTTTTCATACCGTCACGATATTTCTCAACGCCGTGCAACAGCAGAACAAGCGCTAGCGTTATTGCTCAGCAAGCATCAAATGGAACTACCAAAACCCTTTTTAGATGATGCAACACAACGCGTATTGCATACTGTACAACAAAACCCTGATTATGATGTGTATCGCAAACAAAAAGAATTCAAAACATGGATTCGTCAACTTGCAGAAAAACAACTTAAAGAATCACTCATGATTGATGCGCTGGCGTATCACGAATCAATAACGGTTACACCAGAAGATCTCGCTTACTTTTTAAACAATACGTTACGCAATCGTACACGTGAGTTTTTGTATTTTGAACCATACATCGAGATTCGCAACGGCCTTTATACACTTATTCCAGAACAAGCTCTTTTTCAATCATGCTTACGCGAAAAAACATTAAACTTTGTTATTGGTGTTTTACAAAATAAATTTGGTCGATTTTAATTATGAACAATATAAACAAACTCGAAAATATTGTTATTATCGGTAGTGGCCCTGCGGGGCTTACTGCTGCAATTTATGCCGCACGTGCTAACTTGCAACCAATCGTTATTGGCGGCAACAACCCCGGTGGGCAACTTATGCAAACATCGTACGTTGATAATTGGCCAGGCAATGAGCACATTTTAGGCCCAGAATTAATGGGTATTATCAGAAAACAAGCTGAAAGTTTTGGTACACGATTTGTGCAACAAGAAGTTCTTTCGTGCGATTTTAGCCAAAGGCCGTTACAAATCACGCTTTCTGACAAATCAACGTTACAAACAAAGTCAGTTATTATCGCTACCGGATCAACACCAAAACGTCTTGGCTGCCCTGGCGAAAAAGAATATTGGGGTAAAGGCGTTACAACGTGCGCGGTGTGTGATGGTGCATTTTATCCTGATAAACAAGTAATTGTTGTTGGTGGTGGTGATACCGCCATGGAAGATGCTGCTTTTTTGACAAAATTTACCAACAAAATTACCGTTATTCAAATTAGTGAAAAACTTTCTGCTTCACACGTAATGCAACAACCCGTACTTAAAAACAAAGATATAAATATCCTTTACAACTCTACCGTGACCAAAATAGAAGGTGATGGCCAACATGCAACACATGCCCAGGTCACAAACAGTAAAACTGGGCAAACAACAAAATTACCTTTTGATGGCATGTTTATCGCAGTCGGCATGAAGCCAAACAGTGATCCGTTTGCAAATCAAGTTGAGCGTGATAAATGGGGATACGTTGTCGTGCATGAAAATGTAAAAACCTCTGTTGATGGCGTTTTTGCCGCTGGTGACATTTTTGACTATCGCTATAAACAAGCAGTAACCTCTGCTGGTAGTGGTTGCATGGCAGCTTTAGACGCCGAACGTTATTTACGAAGTATCGAAAAATAGGCATTTTGCATTGCCAAAACCCTCTTTTTGGCGTAAAATGATAATGTTTTACAAAGTTTATGATGTTCAAAGGGTTATACGATGTCAGTTACTGTTTTTAAAAAAAGTCACAAAAAACGCCGTCGAAAGCATGGTTTTCGTGCACGCATGAGAACAAAAGATGGCCGCAAGATCTTAAGCCGTCGTCGTGCTAAAGGACGCAAACGTTTAGGCGTTAAAGAATATTAATGCGTATTCCTTCTTTTTCTAAAAAAGAATTACAACAATTTTTTGCAATTGCACGGCCTGCACTTAAAGTTGCAGGCCTTATTTTTTTATACGTACCACGCCAACACGATAATGCACGCATTTTGATTATTACCTCAAAAAAAGTTGGCTCATCACCAGAACGCAACCAGCTACGTCGAAGATTAAAAGAATTATTTCGTACAAACAACGGTTTTGATCAACAATATGACTTTGTAGTAATCACACACAAAAAAGCTATATCGTATTCTTTTGATGAATTGAATACCTTTTTACAAACAGCTTTAAAAAATACAACGGCAACTACCGATCATGATAAATAAACTACTTATTTTTCTTATAACTTCTATTCGCCCATTACTCGGCCCAACGTCATGCCGATTTGCGATCGGTTGCACAAAATTTGCTATTCAAACCTTACAAGCAGAACAATGGTATCGCGCCATACCAAAAGTTGCATGGCGCGTTTTGTCGTGTAATCCGTTTTGGTAATCGTTATAAAATTTCACCCGCAAGTTTACTCAACTCACTACGTTCACTTGTTTCAAGATACACTGATGCAAAAATTTTATTATCACGGAATTTTTCACTGGCTGTCACTAAACCGTTACTACTAAAATCAAGATACGGCGCATCAATTTGATACGGATCACCAGCAAGAATGACCTTACTACCCTCACCAGCACGAGTAACCAATGTTTTAACTTCATGTGGTGTTAAGTTTTGTGCTTCATCAATCAGGATAAATTGATACGGAATCGTTCTACCACGCATGTACGTTATCGCTTCCATACTTATTTTTCCATGACGGATAAGTTCTTGAATTGGCAACATGCCAATACGATCTTTTTTACCTTTTTTATCTTTATCTTTGCTTTTGCCTTTATACTTGTCTTTGCCTTTAAATTTTTTACGTGGTCGCTCAAAAGGGTCACCTTCTTGCGAAAAATGTCTACTGCCAGTGATGGTATGCATGATAAAATCCATGTTATCATAAATTGGCATCATCCAATTGTGTAATTTCTCCTGCAAATCACCGGGTAAATAACCTAAATCTTTGCCAAGCGGCACCACAGGACGTGAGACTAACATGCGATCGTATGTGTGCTGTACCAACACTTTAAACATACCCGAAATCAATGCTAAAAAAGTTTTACCTGTTCCTGCAGGGCCCAACAAACTTACCATCTGAATGCTATCATCCATAAGCACATCAAGTGCCATAAGTTGTTGTGCGTTACGTGCTTGGAATGGCCATGGAATTGATGGCGCTGAAATTGGTAAAAATCCCTTTTTTCCCACATAGCGAAACACGCGATAATTCTGCGGATTTCCTTTACTTTCAAGTAACACAAACTCATTAAACGAAAAATCATACTCGTCTAATAGCTCTTGTAAAATCTTTGGTTGATTATTTTTTAATTGAATCGATGGCACTGCAACACGCAACCAGCCATGATAAAAGTCTTCTGCGCTGACATGTTCTTCAAGATAATCTTCTGCCAAAATACCCAATGCATCGGCTTTTACTCGCGCATTAAGATCTTTTGAGATAAAACGAACATCATACCCTCGCTGCAGATATGCATACGCAATGGTGAGAATATTATTATCCTCTTGCGGTAGAATAAACGGTAATTCTGGCATATCTTTGGTTGCAAACAATACCTGAATAATTGAACCGTTGTCTAACTTAACCCCTTGGCCTAAAACTCCTTTTGAACGTAAACCATCAAGATTGCGAATCGCCTCTCGCGTGTTTCTACCGCGCTCGGTTCCTTCACGCTTAAACTTTTCAAGTTCTTCGATTACAATCGATGGAATACCAACAAACGCCCCATCAAATGAAAATAGTGCACTTGGATCGTGCACTAGAATATTTGTATCAAGAATGTATATACGTTCATTCTTTGTACTTTTTTTTGTTGTGCGTTTTTTTTGTACCATAGTTCTCCTTACGATGATCGCCTTACCCCTTGTCAGCTTTAACCTAACATAGCAAAAAAGCGAATTACAATTGTCAGCACACGCAAATAGTTATTCAAAAAGCCGCAAACTATTGCTTTTTTACAATTTTTTAAATTACTATTTAGGATAAATAGAGATTTTAATTGTACAAAATGGAGACAATGTTTTGAAAAATTACGTACTAATCGCACTGTTAAGTGCTATAACTTTAACAAACAAAGCAGAAGAATCTGTTTTTGATAAAAAAATAACTGAATTTCAAGAATGGTTACGTGGCCCCATGCTTTATGATGATACAGATATACTAAAAATGGACCCAACAAGTGATAAAGAAAAAATAGAAACAAAAAAAGAAGTAAAAGCTGAAGAAGTAAAAGTTACCACAGAACCAAGTACACCAGAGACACCAGAACAAAAACCAGCACCAATAACCTTACCAACAACGTTTGCTGAAATATTTTCATCAATTGAGCCAAACGAGTTTGATCAACCAGAAAACTTTAAATCTTTATATTTCAACAAACAAAAGGATAAAGTCAGCGCTGTACGCGATATCGCACTCAAAACGCTTGCCGACGAATCACAAACAACCCCGCTAACGTACGAACAAATAAAAACAGCTATCATTGCTCTGCAAAACTATTATCGCTACGCAAAAGAGCTGCTAAAAGGCCTAATAGAAGATAGCCACTATCACAAAGTAGATATTTATCTTGATAAAATAAAAGCACTTATTGCTTCTGATAAAGAAGTTTCGCTCAAAAACTTTAATAAGCAACAACTACAAAGGCTATTTTACATCGAGTTTGATAAGTTCATTGCATCTGATTTATCAGATAGATTTGATATTATGTGGCAAAAATATCAAAAAACTCACGATGATGAAGAAATAGAAGAATCAGTAGAAGATGACGATGATGACGACGAGTGGCAATAGTTCTTGTTAATCATTAAATCTATAAAAATCGTGTAAAAAACCGCAAACTATTGCTTTTTTACATGATTTTTATTTACTATTAAGATAAGTAGAGATTTAAATGGTTACAAAAACGGAGGTATTACCATGAAAAAACTAGTATTCATCGCACTTTTAAGTGTTATAATCGGTTGTGCTTATGTAAAGCACGTTAACGCAATTACCGCAGATGCGTATCGCGACGCATTACGAGACGTTGAAAAGGTTAATAAAGACCTTGAGAGTGGCGAACTTACCGCAGAAAAAAAAGAAGCTATTTCAGCAGAATTTAAGCGATTAGAAAAGATTTTAGGCAAAGGCTCTCCGCATACTGATTTTCTTGAAATGCAAGAGTTATACATAGAAAAAATTGAAGCTCCTGTAGAAGGTGAAGAATTTATAGAAGATGAGCCTGTAGAAGAAGCTATAGAAATTGTTGATGGTGACGGTGAAGAAGAGTTCATTATAGAAGAAGAAGAAATTTTTGAAGATAAGCCTGTAGTTATTGAAGGTGACGGAACTGGAGGAATACCAAGTGGCATACCAATTCCACCACCACCGCCACCAAGTAGAACAACAACAACTACACCTGAAGAAACAACTGAGGAAGAAGAAGAATTGCTAATAATTTATTCAACATTTCAAGATATAAATGATGCCCTAAGCAGGCTTACACCCATGAGCATACCTGACTGGGATTTTGATACATTTAAAGAAAAAATAGACATAGAAATTACGTTTTTGCTGAGCCGAGTAGCAAAAATAGAAGACAGACGAGATATTGAATCAAATGCAGAAGAACTTGTACAGCGATATTGGGAAAAGCTGGACACTCTGGTAAAATCATTTATAAAAAAATTTAAAATAAATGAATTAATGAATATAAATACTGCTAAATCAAATTTATATCTTGAAATCCAATCAGAAACCCCAATCAACCAACCTGGTGATATCAAAACTATTTTAAGAAACTTACAAGATGTAGTGGCAAGTGCAACGGAAGTTGTTAAGCCAGAACCAACACCAGAGACAACAACTTATCAAACATTCCAAAAAAAGTTTGAAAAATTAAAAGATGACGGAATTCTTGCAGTCACTCCTGGATTCAAGTAGCAAGTGCATAATTATCTGATAAAATAAAAGGGCCGGTTAAGACCCTTTAAAAACAGGATAATTATGCGAAAATACACACAACTATCACAAGAATTAAGATATCAAATTTAC
>DAOUPL010000015.1 GCA_030626185.1 bacterium
CGATAAAGAGCCTTTTTCACAAAAAGATATGCAGCATTGGCTACCGGTTGATTTTTATGTTGGTGGTATTGAACATGCAATTTTGTATTTGTTGTACGCACGCTTTTATGTAAAAGTTTTGCATGATCTTGGGCATTTGCCATTTGATGAACCATTTGCTCATTTGTTTAATCAGGGCATGGTGCTAAAAAGATCAGAAGGTTCTGGGCTTATTGAAAAGATGTCAAAATCAAAAGGTAACGTTGTTAACCCTGATGAGATTGTAGGAAAGTATGGAAGTGACGTTTTACGCATGTACATGCTCTTTATGGGGCCGCCTGAGCTTGATTGTGAGTGGCAAGACAGCGGTCTTGGTGGCATAAAGCGATTTTTGCAACGTTTGTGGGCATTCTTGCATAATGCTGATCGTTTTGTTGAGCAAGAAGATGAACGCGTAACACGTCGTCTGCATAAGTTTTTACGAGTGTATCAAGAGCGTTTGATGTCGTACAAACCAAATACTGCAATTTCAGCATTTATGGAATTGATAAACGATTTTCAGAAAAATAATGCACAACTTACAAAAGCGTCGTTAGAAATGATTGTAGCATCACTTTCTGTACTTGCACCGCACATGGCGAGTGAATTGTTTGAAGTATTGCTTAAAAAAACATTTGAGCAAAGTGTGTGGCCAGCGTATGATCCGGCATTAACCATTGATGATGAAGTTGTGGTGACGGTACAAATTAATGGTAAATCACGTGCACAAATGACGATTTCGGTATCGTTTGATCGTAAGCAAATTGAGCAACAAGCAAAAGATGTAGTTGCAAAATGGTTGGTAGACAAAACGATTATAAAAGTTATTGTAGTGCCAAATCGCATTGTAAACTTTGTTGTAAAATAAGATTAAAAGATAAAAAAGTTGACGTTATAGATTAAGTGCTAGTAGCGTCAACTTTTATTTAAATGATGCGCTTAGGATTCTTCCTTGAGATACTACGGCTGCTTAACTTTGGCGCATTATTTTCTTTTTGTATTGTTATCAAGGGTCCTTTTGTGCTATACTAATTGCAATAGAGATATTTATTTTTTAGTAATTAAAGTGATTATATGAAAAAAATTATGATATTTACCAGTTCTGGTGGATACGGGCACGTATCAGCAACACAGGCGTTAACTGAATATTTATCACCGAAATATCAGATTTCTGAAGTATACGTGTTAGAAGAAGTGCTGGGAACAATAGATTTTATTTATTTTTTTTCGTTTGGTAAATTTTGCGGCGAAAGTTTATACAACTATTGTATTGCGCGCAAATGGTTTAGATTACTCAGTGTTATGTTACCATTGGGTAATTTTTATTTTTGGCTATTTGATGGTAAAATTACCTCGTTGTTACGAAAATACATTACAAAACAAAAGCCAGATATGATTATCTCGGTTACCCCAATGGTTAACGGTGCAACGTTAAAAGTATGTAAAGAGCTCAATATTCCTTTGTTGGTATTGCCTACAGATTTTGATGCAACAACGTTTATAAATAGAATACAACAACCTGATTATGATAAGTTTTTCTTTAACAGCGTGTTTCCTGGTGAGTTTGGTATAGAAAAAACAATTGCACCGGCAAAAATACCACAAAAAAGTATGGTAAATCTTGGTTTTCCGTTAAAGCCATCTTTTTATGCAACGCATGATAAAGATACGATAAAAAAAGAATTTGTTATTCCTGATGATAAACCAGTGATCATGTTGCTTATGGGTGGGCAAGGTGCGCAAGCAACGGTTGATTTTGCAAAGCAATTAGCAACATTGCAGCACAATACACATTTGTTGTTGTGTATCGGTAAACGTGAAGAAGTTCGTGAACAAATAGAAAAAATAAGCTTTAACGAAGGTGTTTCTTGTTCAATTATTAGCTTTACACCAAAGATAGCCTCGCTTATGAGTGTGACTGATGTGATTATCACTAAATCAGGTTCTGTCACCGTGCATGAAGCATTGTTTATGCGATTGCCGATGATTCTTGATGCAACAACGCCAGTGCTGCCATGGGAACAATTTAATCATGTGTTTGTGGCCAACAAACAACTTGGTGCTTCACTTAAGAAATTATCTGATTTAGTGCCATTGCTACATGATCTTTTAGCTCATCAAGAAAAGTTACAACGTTGGCGCGATAATTTAGCGCGAATTAGTCATAAAGATGCACCGTATGAGATTTGTGCGTTTGTTGATAAGTTGTTGTGATTTTTAGTTGGTGAGTAAGAACAGTTGTATTTTACATTTTTTTTCTAGATTTAGATAAATATTTTTTGGATTTTCAAGTGAATATGGGCTTATGTTGTCGTATGCGTAATATTTTATTGATCCGTCTAATAATAGTTTTTTTGTTGCAAAAAGAACCCATTGATCGTTTTTTAATTGTGTATATTTGCATATCATGTCACCATAACTATCTATTGTTGTTGTAGGTATAATTTGTGTAAAAAGTGCTTGTGATGAAAGAGCGTTATGCATCGATATCAAGCAAATAATGGTTATTACTAACTTCTTCATTTTATTCTCCTTTGTTATGGCGATGATATTTAATGTTAGCTAATTTTATCAAGAATTTATAGAAATTGTATTATGAGAATTCGTGCGTTTATTTGGGTATAAAAATAGGGCGCGAATAACTCGGGCCCTATTTGTTTGTGACTATGTTTTTTGCTTACGTGTGAATAACTTTCATTTCAACACGGCGATTAGCTTGTTGCTCGTTGCGATCACCAGTTACAATTGAGCCATCTTTGTTGATTGCTGGTTTTGCGTTTCCATAACCAACAATAGTTATGTGATCTTTAGAAATACCTTCTTTAACGCACATATTTTTCACTACTTTTGCACGTTCTTCTGATTTAATCATATTATACACGTCTGATCCAGCAGAATGGCATGCATGACCTTCAACTAATACTTCTGCTTTATCTGCGTATGCCATAGCATCTTTGATTTCGCCGATATTTTTTGCAAGTGTATCTTTTTGTTCGGCAGTTAAGTTGTGTTGGTCAAAACCAAAAAATACTTTATCTAAATCTTTTTTTGTTTCTACTTCGTCATCAAACCATACAAGATCATCTAAATCTTCAAGCGTCCAATCATCAATTTTGAAGTTATCAACAACTTCTAGAATGTCTTCATCTTGCAAATCATCAAATAATGCTAATAAATCTTCATCTAATACGTCAGCATCATCAGAAAGTGCAGTAGTTAGAGGAATTTTTATTTCATCTTGCGGGTTGAGCTGTGCAACCTCTTTAGCTTTTTTGTCTTTTGTTATTTTGTCTTTATCTCTGCCGCAGCAGCCTGGTAACAGCAAAACAATGGCGAGGGATAACAGTACGCGGTTTTTCATAAACATTCTCCTTTTTATTGATAGACGCGTTTATTCTTATAACTTCTTTAGCAAGTTATCATACAAAAATACAAGAATCTACCCAATATTCTTTGTTTTTTATATACTAGTTTATAATAAAGGTGTGTAGTCAACATCAAGATATTAGCTAGGTAGGGATGAAAAAAATATTAATTAACGACAAATCATGGCAAACGCGCATTGCAATTACGACAGAAAGTAACTTGCAGCACGTCTATTTCGACACGCATAACAAAGAACACTTAGAACGAAGTTTTTTTAAAGGTGTTGTTTCAAAAGTGTTACCCGGTATTCAAACAGTTTTTGTTAATATCGGGCAAGAACGTGCTGGTTTTTTGCACATGTCAGAAATTGATCCTGAGTTTGTGCTAGAGCGTATGAGCCTTGAAGAAGGTGAAAAAGCGCCACGTCGCGCGCAAGCAAGACACGTGGACATGAGTAAATTATTTAGAGTTGGTGATGAAATCTTGGTACAAGTTATCAAAGAACCAATTTATGAAAAAGGCGCAAAGCTTTCGACAAGTTTTATTTTGCCCGGACGTTTTTTTGTGTTGATGCCAAAAGGGTCAAAGATTGGCATTTCTAAAAAGATTGCTGACGAAGATGAGCGTATACGGTTGCGCACTACAATAAAAAACCATTTACCTCAGGGCATGGGTGGTATTGTTCGTACAACGTGCGAAAGTGCAAAAGAAAAAGATATCATTAAAGATATCAATTATTTATTAGGCACGTGGCAAACTATTCAAAATAATTTTAAGAAAGTTAAAAAAGAAGAAAAGATTTATCAAGATCTTGATCTTGCGTTGCAAATTGTACGTGATCATCTTAATGATGAAACAGAAAGTATTATTACTGATTCGCCACAAATGCAAAAGCACGTGTACTCTTTTGTAAAAAAGATTGCGCCAGAGTATGCATACATCGTTAAACGCTATCAAGGTAAAAAACCATTATTTGATTATTATAAAGTTGATCAACAAATAACTGATGCACTCAAAAAACGTGCTGAGCTTAAGTCTGGTGGCTCTCTGATTCTTGAATCAACAGAGGCTATGACGGTGATTGATGTTAATACGGGCAAATTTACGGGTAAAAAAGATCCAGAAGCGACAATTTTGCAAACAAACTTAGAAGCAGCAGAAGAAATAACTCGTCAGCTAACGCTACGTAATATTGGTGGATTAATTGTTATTGATTTTATCGATATGGCTCATCAAAATAATCGTCAAAAATTATCACGTTTTTTTGATCGTATGTTGCGTGAGCGTGATAAGTTCCAGTCAGTTGTGCTTAAAGTTTCTGAATTTGGGCTTGTGCAGATGACGCGTAAGCGTTCTGGCAAAACATTAGTGCAAGAGTTGACAGAAAATTGTAAAAGTTGTTCTGGATTAGGGTTTATCACCTCAATACCGACTATGAGCTATCGCTTATTGCGTGAGCTTTGTTTTGTACTTGCGCATAAAGAGTTCCCATCGCAAGTATTGATTAATGTGAATCCAGCTGTGTTTGAGTATGTCACACAAAACGAATATAATGCTGTTTTGGAGCTTGAGAAAGAGACAAACAAAAAGATCGTGCTTACTGGTGACGAGTCGCTGACGCTTGAGGAATACAAAATATCGAAAACATGATATTCTAAAGATGTATTTCACCTAAATTTTAAGTAATATTGAGGGTCTTGTGTCAGAACTGCGTACTGTTTTGGAAAAATATCCAGATTATGAAGCTGTTATCGGCATGGAAGTGCATGTGCAACTTACAACAAAGAGTAAAATCTTTTGTTTGTGCAAAAATGAATCAGGTGGTCAGCCTAACAAGAATATTTGCAATATTTGTTGTGGGTATCCTGGTGTGTTGCCATTGCTTAATAAACAAGTAGTTAATTATGCTATGATGGCTGGTTTGGCAACCAATTGCTCATTAACCCGTCGTTCTCAATTTGACCGTAAACATTATTTTTATCCTGATTTGCCAAAAGCGTATCAAATTACGCAGCAATACAATCCGATTTGCAAAGAAGGTCATATCACTATTCGCCTTGAAGATAATAGCACCAAAAAGATTAAAATAAACCGTATTCACATGGAAGAAGATGCTGGAAAAAGTATTCATTCATCGTATGGTGATGCAAGTTATGTTGATCTCAACCGTGCAGGTACACCGCTTTTGGAAATTGTTAGTGAGCCTGATCTTTCATCATCGTTTGAAGTTCGTGCGTATTTAAAAGAATTACATCGCATTGTGCGTTATTTGCAAATTTGTACTGGTAACATGGAAGAGGGTGCATTTAGAGCAGATACAAACATCTCTGTGCGCAAAAAGGGTGATCGTGAGCTTGGCACCAAGTGTGAGTTAAAAAACATCAACTCGTTCAAATTTATAGCCGATGCGACAGAATATGAGATTGCTCGTCAAATAGAATTACTAAAAAAAGGTGAACGTGTTGTTTCGCAAACACGTTTGTGGGATAGCAAGAAAAAAGAAACAGTGATTATGCGCAACAAAGAAGAAGTTGCTGATTATCGTTTTTTTCCAGATCCTGATTTGCCAGTAATTGAAATTAATGATGAATGGATCGAACGCATGAAAAAGGTTATTCCTGAGCTTCCACAAAAGAAGTTTGTGCGTTTGTGTATTCAAAAAGGTTTAACGCCAGCAGAAGCAGAAATTTTGATCGATGATCCAGAGTTGGCACAATATTTTGAGCGCGTAAGTGAATTAACGCCAAGTAAAAGTGTGATCAACTGGGTACTGCGTGACATCATGGGTTATTTAAAAGAACACAAGATTGGATTAATCGAGTGTTTGGTTACACCAGAAAAACTAGCAAAGCTCGTTGACCTTGTTGAACAAGGCAAAATTAACAGCAAAGTTGCAAAAGAAGTATTTTTGCTTGTAGCGCAAAAAGGTGAAGACCCAGAAGAAATTGTGGTACAAAAAGGTTTAGAACAAATCGATTCTGTTGAATTACTTGAACCAATCATTAAAGAAATTGTATCAGCACATCCAAATCAAGTTGAACAGTTCAAAGCGGGTAAAGATCGCTTGTTTGGTTTTTTTGTGGGCAAAGTTATGCAACAGACCAAAGGTCGTGCAAATCCTAATCTTATTCAAAAGTTGCTTAAAGAGTACTTGCGGAAGTAATCGCTAGTTAAGTAACCAAAAGAACACGTTAAGTAGCGTTGCAAACGATGACCAAATTAAATATGGCAATAATGCCCATGCTGAAAATGGTGACGTTGGCTCAATTAAACGCATTAGCAGTAGTACCGATATTGCGAGTAGCCCTGCATCAATAGCCGCATAACCAATTTTGTGTTGTGCAAAGAATAAATACGTCCAATAACCGTTTAAGGCAAGGTTGACGATAAACAGACTAATGGTCATCCAAAAACGCATGTTGCGTTCAGCTGAGTTCCAGATGTATAAAAAAACAATAATGCACAGTGCATAAATAGTCAGCCAAGCTGGCGAGAAAAGCCATTTTGGTGGTGCAAAGAACGGAAAACTTAGTGAGTAGTACCAATCGATGTTGTGACTCATAAAGTACTGTGAGAGAAATAAAACAGCAGAAACAATGCCTGGAATAATAAAATAATTTGGTTTTATGGTAATTGTCATTTTCTAACCCCCTAAAAAACAATTTCATATCAGGAATTAGTATAGTGAAATCTCTTATAATAAGGCAATAAAAATAAATCAAACTTTTAAATTGTTTTTAGTGTAACAGAAAAGGCGACCTTGCGGCTGCCTTTAGTTATTATGCTTTTATTAATTTGTTAACTATTTTTTGTAGTTTCTTTAGCTACATAAATCCAGTTTAAACCTGCTTTATTGGCAGCTGTGTAGACTACACCTGCTGTAAGAGCTCCTGTTACAAGAGCACCAATTTTCCAATATTTTTTATTTTTTACTTCGTTGTTATTATTTCCTTGTAGCATCATAAGTCTGTAGAAAATATTGCTCGGCAAGCTGAGTATTTGTACAAGGACGTTGTTACTTTTTGTTTTAGATTTATTTTTCCATATACGATGAGCTGCTATTCCTAACATGATTGAACTTGCTACGGCCCCTGCGGTAACATTTTGTAGTTCGTATCCTTGTATAGAATCAAGATTTGCTCGTAATAATAATGTTGCTGGAATTGGAGCACATCCAAAAAGTATACCTGCTGCAGTTGGAGCACTAAATGCGTTTGATAACATTGTTGGCAACAGAAAAGGACTCACAACTGCTAGACCTTTAATTGCTCCAACTGTTATGCCAAGACCAACAAAACCTACAGTTTTTGCTTGTTCCCAGGCATTTACACCGTCAGTTTTTAGGTTTGTGAAAGTTTTAGTACCATTGCTTTTTAGATTTGTGCAAGCTTCAATTATTTTATTTGTAATGTTCTTTGTATCAAAATCAAAGGCATTAACATCAGCAACACCAGTTAATAATAAAGAACCAGCTAATAATATATTTAAACGTTTCATAATAAAACCTCCATTTATTGGTTTTTTTCCTTACACTACTCATTCTACCAGTTGTGAAAAAATTTACAACTGGTAATTTTCCTTGTTTTGTACCACCAGATGGGAGTTTTAAATAGGGGTGCTCTAGATCGTATAAAATAGGAAATATTTGTTGAAACAAGCGATCTGTTCGCTATTTTTCGTTATTGATGCGCTTAGATCCCCTTACTTTTAAGCTGTAGCGCATTACTTCTCAGCGATAGAAATAATGTTTTTTTGTTTGCAAATAAGGTTGTCTGTTTCAAGTTGTTGCAAAATGCCTTCTAGGCGGTCTTTTTCCGGAAAGTGTTCTAAAATCTCTTGTGTAGAAAGTTGATGATATTTGAGTAATAATTTTACAATTGCACCGCGGATTTGACGATCAGATCCTTCAAATCGTGATTGGCGTATGTGATGCTTGCTTTTGCGTGAGGGGTTTTTGTTTAATTGCTTCATATTTGTATAACATCGTTAGAGTGTTGCAAATCGTTTTATAAACGTGCTAAAACGATGATGTTTTCTTTAGTGTATCATTTTTCTTAAAAAGGGGATGTATGAATATACTACCAGGTGCTGGTCCAGAGAGTGGACCAGGAGTTTTAGGCGTTGTTACAAAGCCATTTGAGATGGTTGGCAAAGGAATAAGTAATGTTCTTTTTGCGCCATTTTCTCGACTTTTGAATTTACTCGGTCTTTACCAAGCCTTTATGGCGATTGCAACATTGTTGGCGCAATCATTTGGCATGTTGTATGCCGGAACTTTTGTGTTGTACGTTATTACCCAAATACTTGGTGATAATACGTTGCTTGATCTTGGTTGGGGGTTAGGTTTTGCGGGCATTGCGGCATTTACTTATTATCAAGGCGCAATGACAACGCGTGCAGCATTTGTGACAGCATTATTAGTTATTTGGGGTATACGTTTATCAATACATTTATTGTATCGTTATATTTGCTGTGGGCCAGACAAACGTCATCAAGCAATGCGTAAGCAATGGGGTAGTCTTGCATGGTTGCAAACATTCTTGAGTTGCTATTTGTTGCATAATTTTTTGATGTTGTTAATTCTTGTTCCGGTATTAATCATCAATATTAGTTCACAAGCAGAATTTGTAACTACTGATTATATTGGCATGGGTTTAGCAATAGTTGGTTTTTTAATTGAATTTGTCAGTGATTTACAATTACACATGTTTAGAGCAAAACATAAAGATTCAGGTCAAGTTTGTAAAACTGGTTTATGGGGACTATGTCGTCATCCAAACTACTTTGGTGATTTTTTGATGTGGACCGGTATTTGGTTGATGGCTTATGCGTTGCCAGGCGGTATTGCAGCAATTATTAGTCCAATTGTTTTATTGCTAGTTTTTTGTTGTTATTCTATTCCGACAACTGAGAAAATCTTTGCAGCAAATACGGCGTATCAAGAATATAAAAAATGCACGAGCTGCTTTATTCCATGGATTTCAGGAAAATAAGTTAACGTAATGCATGATAAAACTATTGGTATTATTGGTACTGGTTCTGTTGGTGCAACACTTGCGTACACATTGGTGATACGCAATGTTGCACCACGTTTGTTGTTATACGATCTTGATCAACAGCGTTGTGCGTCAGAATTGTTAGATTTACAAGATGCTTCGTTATTTTCGTCAATTAACGAGATTACGCAAGTTACTAGCATAAATGATTTGTCTCATGCAGATATTATTATTATCGTTGCAGGCAAAAAACAACGAGCAGAGCAAACGCGTGATGATTTGTTGCAAGATAACAAAAAAGTTATTGCTGCTATTGCCAAAGAGTTACAAGCGATCAATAAAGATTGTGTAGTGATTATGGTAACTAATCCCGTTGATTTATTGACGCATCAGTTACAACAATTATTACCGTTGCCAAAAAATCAAATTATTGGTTCTGGTGGGTTGCTTGACAGCAATCGATTGCGCTTTGCAATTGCGCAGCATGTTGGGTGCCACCCATCAGCAGTTGATGCGTTAGTTATTGGGCAACATGGCGATAAACAAGTTGCGTTATTCTCATCAGCACAAGTTGACGGTAAGCCATTAGTGCTGACAAATAAAGAACAAGAACAAATTAGAGAAAAAAGTATACAAAAAGTTTACAAAATTATTGAAGGCAAAGGTGCAACCTATTTTGGTGTTGCATCATGCGTGGCACACATGTGTGATGTAATTTTACATGACAAAAAAGAAGTTTTTCCGGTTGTGTGTTATCAACAAGTATTTGATTGTTGTTTCTCTATGTTAGTTGTGCTTGGTGCGCAAGGCGTTGTTTCGTACGTCGACGTTGTGTTAAGCGATGATGAACAAAAACAATTACAAGATTCTATTCAATTATTAAAAATCAATTCATAATTCTCGGAACTTTGAGCTTTTTTTATTGATGTGATACATTTTTATAGTATTTACACTTATAAAGGACAACATATGAAATTAGTATCTTTAGTAAAAAAGTTTGTTATTGTTGGGTTGTTTTTTGTGAGCTCTAATGCAGTTTACGGATATGATTTGAAGGTTAGTTTGCCAGATGTGTTTGAAGGAGTTGGTACAAAATTTTCTAACGATCCAATTTTTTGGGGGGGCTGTGCTGCAGCAAGTGGTTTAGTAACTTTTTTAGGTGGGCTAAGTGCATATTTAGAAAAAGATAAAAAAATAAAAGATAAATCGGATCGATTTATAACTATTATTGCTTTTATGTCTCTTTTAGTGGGTTTTGCTTATATTTGTCAAAAAGATTATTCAGCGATGAAAAAAGTGTTCTGCGGTTGCCTGAGTAGTTATGTAATATTTCTCATGAGTCCGATTTTATTTTTTATAGGTTATGCACCAACAGATTATCTTTTTTCTAACGAAGAAAAATAAGATAAGCCCGCTAAAGCGGGCCTTTTTTATAATCTACCAGCTTTAACTTTCAATAACTTTTTATCAGTCATTAGTTCTTTAAGTGAACTTTTTACGTCATCAAGTGTGACACTTTCAAGTTTGTTTGCACGAGTATCAAAGTAATCTTGTGATAAATTGTGATAATCAAGATACAAGAAAGTATTTGCCAAACTGTTGTTTGATGCAAAGTTATCAACCATTGAGTTGATGATTGCACGTTTGGCCTCATTAAGTTCATCTTGTGTGATGCTATCGACAATGGTGTTTATTGTTTGCACAATAACTTTTTCAGCTTCAGGCAAACGATCACATGAGACCATTGTTTTTACAAATAACATTCCCGGCTCTTTATCGGTTGCTGCAAGTACAGAGCCATTGATGCTATAAAATAAACCTGTTTGTTCTCGAAGTTGAAACAAGCGTGAACTCATGGAGCCAAGAACACCACCGCCAAAAATTTGATTAAACAACTCATATTTATCATAATCTTGGTGATCACGAGCAATAGAGTGTTTTGCAAATGCAAGTACTACTTGGTCACGATTAATGGGTGAAATAACTTCGTCTTTGTATTCTGTTGGCAATGTTGGATACACAATGTCGGCAACTTGTTGCCCTTGCCATGAGCCAAGTTTATCTTCGAGAAGTTTAGGAATGTCGTAATCAGAAATATCACCAACAATGGCAACACGTGCACCATCAGGAGATATATATTTTTTGTAATAATTTACTAAGTCGTCACGAGATAGTTTTGTGATAATTTCACGAGTTCCAAGACGGTTTTTACTGTATGGATGACCAGCGTATAATTGTTCACGCACTAGTTGGCCGATAAACGATCGTGGTTCATCCCAGAAGTTATCAATAGTGGTCAATAGTTGATCACGTACTTTTGCAATCTCTTTTTCATCAAATAATGCGTTGTGCAAAACGTCGTTGATGATATCAAGCGCAAAGGGTAAATCTTCTTTAAGTAACGACATACTGATAGTGCCAGGGCAAATAGCGAGTGACATACCACGGACTTCTATCGCTTGTGCAAACTCGATTGCTGAGTAGGTTGTTGTACCTTCAGAAAGAAGCTGACTAACAAAATTACCAATTCCAAGTTGTTTTTCTGGGTCGTTATAACTTTGTACTTTAAGATCAACAACTAACGTGATCTTTGGCGTATTTGGGTTGTGATGTGATAATACTTTAACACCATTTTGTAGTTTTGTAATTTCAGCTTTTGCAAAATCAAACGATTTTGGTAACGTTGGTTGCACGGTATTTGCATAACGCGTTTCTTCTACTGGTAATGTGCGTACGTGTGCTGATAAAATTTCTTCATCAAGTTTATCAGAAGCTGTTTGCATTTGTCGCCATTGTTCTTTTTCTTCTTCAGGCAATGCAAGCACGTTACCGCGATGCATAACCGTTGGTCTAAAATAACGTTGTAAAATTTCAAGTGCTTGTTTTTGTACTTCGCTATAATCTTGTTCCATGCTGCTAAAAATATAATCTTCTTGTCCAGTAGCCAAAAAGTATTCACCAATGGCATATGCTTGATGCTCGATATCTTCTAATAAGTTGTACAAACTCATGCGTGTTTTATTAAACGCACGACGTAGCTCTTGTTGTGTAAAGCCGTTTTTCTTAATATCACTAATTTCATCATAAATGTACTGTTCTATTTTTGGCAAATCGCTAATATTTTTGGGGTTATACGCAATGTAAAAAAGACTGTGATCAAATAAGTTATCAGTACCTGCTTCAATAGAAGTGACCAATTTTTTTTCGTCTACAAGTTTTTTGTACAAACGTGAACTTTTACCACGTGCAAGCACCCATTCGAGTAATCGCAACACGTGATCTTGTTTTTTAGAGCTACCAGGAACCAAAAACATGTTTATGGTAGTTGGCACTTTAACATCGCGATACAAATTGACTGATTTGCTGACAATGTCATCATTAAAATAATAACTTTGTCGTGTGTACGATTCATCAGCTTCAATACTTTCAAAATGTTTTTGTGCTTCTTGTAAAACTTCTTCTGGGTCAACATCACCAACAATGACAAACGTTGCATTATTTGGCTTATAATGTTTTTTATAAAAACTTTTGAGTAGTTCTGTGTTAGCTTTCCATAAATCTTGTTTATAACCAATAATCGGGAAGTGGTATGGATGATCAGCAAAGATAACACCGACCATTTCATCAAGTAAACTTCTGATAAAGTAATCTTTATACATTTTGAGTTCTTGAATAACGGCCTTCATTTCTGAGTTGAGCATTTGTTGATCAAAGCGTGCATTAGTCATGCAATCAGCAATCACTGGCAATATTTCTTTCCAGTGATGTGTTGGCATGTTAAACAGGTAGCCAGTATAATCGTATGAGGTAAATGCGTTGCAGTTACCAGAAAGTTTGTGTACCACAAAGTTGATATCAGATTCAGAAAGTTTTTCGGTGCCCTTAAAGATCATATGTTCGATTAAATGAGCAATACCACGTTCGCCATTTTCTTCATCTTTCGATCCGACGTAATACCACATTTGCATAGAAACTTTAGGGATCGTTTTTACCACACGTACTAAAATAGTTAACCCATTTTTTAGGGTGTATTTTTTGATGTTTGCGTGATGATTAGCATTTTTGGGAGTTTGTTGCGCATTTTGCATTAAGCATTCCTCAGCGTCGTATAATATTTCTTTTTTGCTTTGTTTATCGGGTTCGCAAGTTGCTTGATGTATTAAAAAGGCGATAAAAGTAAGTTGATAAAATAACAATATAGATTTCTTCATTACATCTTCTTTCTTTTTATTGTTTAGTTTATCGACAAAATTGCTTTTTGCCTATGGATTAGTGTTGATTTTGGGTTTAAAGGTCGATAAAATACCCCGAGATAATCGGGGCATTTTATTAATTAAGATAATTTAATTATTATCCTCCGACATTTCCAATAAGAATATTTCTTACTTCTTGATAGTTATCACTATCTTGAAAATATTCATCTAATATATTTAAGGGTGTTTTTCCACGTCTGTTTTTTTTGTTTGTATCTGCACCTTTGTCAATAAGAAGACAAGTTATTTTTGGAATGTCATGTAATACTGCGTGATGTAGTGCGGTTGAGCCAGAACTATCTATTATTTCATTTACATCATCGCAAGCATTTAGTAGTAATGGAATTATTGGATATGCTTTTTCTTCTTCTAAAGCTATTTCGAGTACTTTACCACAAACATTAGCGCCGTGTTCTAGAAGTAATTTAATAGTTGAAAGATCTTTATCAGAATCTACATAAGAATAAATTGCTTTAATAATAGGGGTGCCATATACACTTTTTGTAAGATTTACATCGGCACCAGCATTAAGAAGAGCAGGAACAAGAGATGGATTATAGAGTATTGCTTGCTGCAGAAGTGTTTCTCCGGCACATATTATTGTGTTTACATCAATATTAGCAGCAAATATTGCAGGCATCAAAGATGGCTCTTCTTTACAAGCAAATTCTAATAATAAAGTTTTACCATGTTGAGTCATTTCATTGATATTAGCTCCAGCGTCTAATAGATCAGATATAACAGTGGAATTAGGTACCCAGAAAGAAAGCATTGATGAAGACATAGCAATATCTAACAGCGTTAAATTGAGTTCAACATGTCTACCATCGTAAGGTTTATGCATTGAGGAAATTGTTGTATTTGCATCTGCGCCAGCATTAAGAAGATGAGGAACAAGAGATGGATTACATTTAATTGCAACAAATAAAGGGGTTATTTCTTTGTAATAAAAAGAACGTCTTCGATTTCTTTTTTTTCTTCTTTTTGTGTTATAACTTTTTTTATTTACATCGGCCCCAGCAGTGATGAGATAAGGAACAATAGAAGGATTGTTTTCACATGCACAAATTAGAATGGTTTCATCATATTTTCTGGTGCTGTTTATATCGACACCATGAGTGATTAATAATGAGATAATATTTATAGCAAATTGTTCATCTTTTAGATAAATGACTCTAAATAAGTGTTTTTTTAATTCTTCCTGATCAAAAATTTCGTTAATTGTTTTATTATAGCTAACTTCACTAAGAAGCGCACAGATTTCCCAAAATTTCTATAGAAGATTTGTAAAAATCTTTTGACACAGAAGACGCTTTTCGAATTAAATGTTTAATGCTACTCCAAAAGTGTTCAATA
>DAOUPL010000005.1 GCA_030626185.1 bacterium
CAATAACTTGTTGAATGCGTTCAACCACGTATTTTGGCACACACACAACAAACGCTGACTTTACTTCTTGCGGTGTTTCAACAATAAAAACATTATTTATGTAGCTATTTTTACACACAAGCAGCGTGGTGATGCGTCGCAATGTACGCACACGCGTTTTAGGCACACAAACTTCTTTTCTATTACTGTCATCTTGCCCCAACACTCTCCACCAATCAAAATTAAAAAACTTTTCTGTACGGCCTCGTTTTGTTTGCACAACCACAACACTTGACGACAATCGTAGTGGTGACAGCTTTTGTATGCTCAATCCGCGTTCTGATAATGAAATTTGTGCCAACAAGTTCATCTCTTCATACGTGCACAAACCTTTGTGGTTAAGTTGTTCACACGAATAAACTTCAATCTCGCTTGCACGCAGCACAAATAACAACGGCACCATTGTCTGCTGTTGTGCGGTACAACAAAAACTTGCTAATAAAAATGAAAATAACAATAGACGCATACTCGTTCCTTTTTTATGAAAACTGTTTGAAAGTATGCGATTCTGAGTGATAAAAATCAAGTGTTTAGGTGCCAAAAAAACTCACCCAAACGAAATATGCAACTAAGGCAGGAATAAAAAGACGTGGCAATTGTGGCGGATAACTTGTGTAATACAATTTTACAGTCTCAATATTTCCCTGTTGGAGATAATGTTCATATAAATATGACATTTGCTCATCAACATGGCTAAACTCCATTAAACACACCTCATATTTTGTCTTTTTTACCAAAAGAATCCGTAAATACCTACCGATTAATTCTGAACAGTCTTCACTTATCAACAAGTTATCCATAAAATCTTTAATCGACATTTCCAAATCTTGCTCACTCACAAAAACCTCAATATTTTTTGTTTTATCTTTACGACAAAGCAAATCAATGTGCTCTACAGACTTAATTTCAAATTCAAAGCCTTCTTCAGCTCCATAAACAGAACACACAAAACTCAAAAGCAAAAAAAGTTTTTTAATCATATTTTGTTTCTCTAGAAATCAAGATGTAACGATAAACCAATAGTTGTTGCAGCAGCAGAGCGCGTTCCATTAAAAGGAATTCGTGAAAACACCCCTAAAAACGGCCGCACACGATGCTCATCACTCATAACCGCACCAAAATCATACGTTGCACGGACAATCATTTCATGAATCGTCCAACTTTGTAACGATGCACGAGTGTTTGCAATAATGTCAGAACACATAATGCCACTGACAGAAAGTGAATCAGAACCATTTTTAAAATATTTGTAGCCAACATGAACCTCAAGCCCACGCGGTAGATCTTTTACGCCAAGGTACAAAGAAAACTGTTGCGATAAACCAAAATCTTTGTAGACACGAGCTTTTTGCATCAATAATAAGTTTGTTTGATCAACATCGGTTTTTATACGACGGCTTCTGGTGTTGCCAAATTGATGGAACAATGCAACATCAACGCCCCAGAAAAAATAATCTCCAAGATTTAACTCAATGCCTAAACCGAATGGAATTGCAACCGATTTGTCGATGCCAAATGCAAATGCAAAGATTTTGTCAGGATCAGCTGGTTTTCCTGTTGGTAACAACAGCCCAGCGTGGCAATCAACACGCACATTGCGTAACATTGGTTTATTCTGTGGAAAGTTGCGAATCCAACGCATTAACAATGCCAAGTCGCCAAAACCACGACGTCGCCAACCACGAATATCAAGTCCACCAACGTCTTGCGCTACTTTACAAATTTGACTGGTCAAACATTGTCTAACACGATCATCTTCTTCTGTTTCATCCGTCGTTAAATCATGCCACACAACATTTTTTAACTCCATGCCAAATACTGGTAGCGAAAGTGTTAAATAAAAATCTTGTGCAAACTGCCAACGAAATTTAGGCACAACAGTAAACTCAAGCTCTAAGTCTCCACACGGACGCAATAATCCACGAGTGCCAAAGGCAGACGCATCAAGTTTTTCTAGCAACGTATCTGCTAATGAGCAATCTTGTAAACCTTGCAACATTGCAAGTGAATCTTGTTGACAACCAAATATCTGCAACACATTTGTGCGTCCACAATCACCCCATGCTTTTGCATGACCAATACCTGTTTCGGCAAAGATTGCCAAATTATAATCATACAAACCGTATTGCGCTCGTCCTAAATTATACCAATTAAGTTTGTCAAACGACCGAAATAAGTTCATACAAAATAATGATGAACTACTAATTACCAACAACAACGCAACAAGTTTATGCGCTGCTAACATTCTTTTTTTTGTTAATTTCATTTTCTAAAACCTGTTGCTACTCACACACATGCATACCAAAATTACCGGTAACAAGCCAACTGCCTGTTACTGTGCTTTTTAGTATACGTGATATTCTAACGATCTCATCTTTTTCTAAAACTTTTCGTAACCGTTTACCAAAATTTCTTCTGCCACGCATCGGGAAATAGTGCCCAGAAGCCGCAGATAGCGACGCTTTAACTTTATGATTTTGTTGATTCGTCACCCAAGTAGTGGCACCATCAGTTACAAATGCATCTTTACAACGTCCAAAATTTACAAAGTACGAAGTTAAACCTTCGATAAATGCATCGTGCAATAACGACAACGTTGTGTGCTTCAACTCACCATCGTGCACAACATCAACTGACAATCGATGCATAAATGCACGATCTGTACTTATTGATGACGTTAACACATACAAGTTACCACCAACGTCATGTTCTGGTGCTGATGAAACATAAAATAAGTGACGAACATTACGCTCACCTTCTGGTAACGCAACGCGATGCCACGTATTATTACTTGAAAAAAACAACCCGTCTGACGTGCCTACCAACAACGTTGACTGCACAACAGCCAATTGTCTACAATACAAAAATCTTTCAGAAAAATCTTGTGGTCGTGCGATAGGAGTTATTGTTGTATTTTTATCTTTATCAAGATCAATACGATCAATCTCTGTTGAACTCACAACGTACAAACTGTTGCTGTCAACAACTAACTGACGTACATCTTTATACTCACCAACAGGCACAAATTCTTTATCATCGTATTTCATTAAGCCACGACAACCAGCGACAAACAATGTTGACGTATCATCATGCATTACCATCGCTGAACAACTGAGTGGTGCAATATCTTTAAAGTTTTGTTCGTCAAAAACTAGCCCAACAGGCTCGTTACCGCCAAAGCAAGAAACTTCATCAATGCATGCAACTTTACGCGACCCGGTCAACAACATAACTGCGCCATCATTTTGTGTCATGTACGCACAATCAACAATGCCCGCAGGAGTTTCGGCAAATAGCTCATTTGCATAATTGACTAACGACGAACTTAATTCTTTGTCGCCATCACCCCACTTTGTTTCTTTTACTACCGTACGTTGATCTTTGTCATCGTACGTAAAATAAACAAGCGAGCTATTTTCTGGATTAATTGTTGCGGCATAAATTTTATCAGAAGTTAAACAAACTCGCTGCCACGATGCCCAACCTTTAACGTCACCTGCTGCGTTAAACAACGCTTGTGAGGAAAAAACACCATTTTTATTCCCCGCATCAGTCACGCAAATAAATACCGCGTCGTTACGCACAAACATATGCGATACAACCCCAAAATCAAATGGTTTACCACCAACACACACTGCAGCGTCATCAGCTGTTGACACTTGTTGCGCTGTTATTGCTGCAACCATGTGATTATCTTTATCTGCAATCAAACCACAACCATCTTTTTGTGGCACAACCGGTAATGCGTACACATAATTTGTGGTATCTTCTGGTTTTCCATGCCCACCACGAACAATTAAATAATCACGGTTTGTGCTCGCTGTTATCGTTGCAAGGTCATGCACCGAAAGAACGTCATCTTTTTGCGTTGTTGCAATAACATGATTATTACCAAGTAGTGTAAGATCAAGATCATGATGAAAAATTGAATCAACCGTTAAATTATTTTCTCGCACAGTTATCGTTTTATTATCATCTGCCTCGTCATCAATTTTCTTTTCATACTCACGATGGTGACCAAGCGCAACAGATCGCGCGCCACAATTATCTTGAAAACCAACAACAACTTTGTTACATCCGATGTACAATCGTTGTAACTCGTCACAAAACTCAAAGATTACCTTATCACCAATTGATTTTACCAATTTATTAATTTTTATCGCTGACGAATGCCTATAAAAAGATGTAACATCCAATAAACATGTTAAACAAACTTTTTTTTGCACTGCCTCTTCACCATTTTCCAACATCTGCTTGTATTCAACTTCAGTCGTCCCGACTACGCAAATACCACTACCCTTATCACCCCATTTTTTACCTTCTGGCGCAACAGCAACATATGCACGCTCACGATGCGTGCCTTGCAACGCAATAACGTTTGTTGTTTTTTTCTCAAGTGCATCAAACAAATGATCAAGTTTGTACGCGCTATTTTTACGCGTAAATAAATAAAGCGAACCATCATCAAGCACAACAAGCGGTTTTGCATCAATGCCTTCCATCAAACTTTGCTTTTGAATCAACGTCAAATGTTTGACCACATGTTTTTCAAGTGGATGTTCTTTCTGTTCTTCGTTATTTACAAAAATAGTTTCTCCATGCACGTAGGCTGAAAAATCATCTTGTAAAACTTTAGTAAAACATATTCCCCATTCTTTTGCTGGATCGGAGGTAAATGCAAAAATAGTGGTGCCATCATCAGCAACCACCACATCGCCAACTTCATGCGCAAACGAAGTATCTTGCAACAAAACTTCTAATGGTTCTGATGTAACTTCTTGTGCTTTGTTTGTTACTTTTTCTTTTTGTTGATCACTTTTATCAACATCTTTTTGTTCAACTTTTTTTTGTAAAAAATAGGCGCTTGCTTGCACTACGCGCTTGGCGTAAACAGCATTACCAATCACCATAATTAAACAAATTAACTGTTTTATTGCTCTGTTCATTAGTTACCCTCATCTAATAAATACATTGTTGATGTAATTAGTGTACGACGATTAATAAAAAATACCACTTTGCACATAACGTCAAATCACGGTACCTTATAAATAATTAATTACTTAAATTTTTACTTACAACATGGTTTATGCAGAACAAGTATTATTATTTTTTATTAAGTTTTTTTTGTAGCTTTAACACAACAACGCAAACAAATAACACACAATTTCTTACTGATCTTGTAAAAAAAGATTCTAACCACAACGCATCACAAGAACCGCTGCAAATAGAGTTAACACTCTTTAAAGAGCCTAATTTTTTTTATACTAAACCTGAAATACAATTAACCATCTCCAACCAAATAATTGTACAAGAATACACGTTTATCCACGCAGATATTTTCACCAAAAAAACACCTGATCAACCAACGAACCTTATTAAAATAATTGGCGCTATCAATATGCCACCATTCACCAACTACAATTTTAGGCCATATCGCGCGACAGAAATTGGTTATGATTTATTTATTTTGTGTCGGCCTTGCACAGTATGCTCACGGCATTTATTGCATTAGTCTTTACCCAAACTTCGCATGGCATCAGTCACTTGTAAAAACATATCCCGCACAATCATCCGCCGTCGCTCGCAGAGCTATGGCGCGGTGTCGCGTCGAAGCTTTACGCGAAGACGGACTAGTATCAAACAAAAAAGACAATTTTTCTGTAGTTGCAAAACAAGCTCTTCTTTTTCACAATGTTTTATTTTACCAATATCTTGCGCAAGCATTTTATGCGTATTTTTTGCTTTGTTCACTAAATATTTCATGAGTTTTTACTTTTTTTCAACATGCTGTATCCGTGTGTTTTCTTCTAAAATAGCTAAAACTTCCTCTGCTTTATCTAACCATTGTTTAACAAGATCTTTCGACAACTTGATCACACAATACGTTTTATACTCTTTTAAAAACTTTTCATATAAACTGTAATCTCCATCTTCAACACAAGGACCTTTATACCATGGGGTAACCTCTAAAATAATTTCACCTTCTTTGTTATTGTATAGCCACACTCCAAGCTCATCTCCCCACAAAAGATAATGCATCCCTATCCAACCATCTTTATCGTAAACAAATTCTTGTTTCAGCAAATCTTCATCAAATAAATAAAAACAATACTGCGTCCACAAATAACCTATTTTATCACCAATAGAGTCATGCAACAGCAGTGCATTATTCAATACTTTTTTGAGAAAATAAACAAAACTTGTAAAAATATGTGATGCAATATCACCATCTATAACAAATTGCTTATTTCCGTCAATAAAAATTACTTTAATCTCATAACAACCATCTATATTTGATAATAGTTCAAAAAAATTAATAACAATCTTTTTTTGCTCGTTTATTTCAAACTTAATAAATGATTTGTTTTTCATAATAAAATCTTTCCAGAGGAAGAAACTAAGTTATTTTTTATTAACGCCTGTTGCATTCTTTTTGTTTTTTTACAACCACCTGAGACAAGTTCCTTCCACGTTCGCACATGTCCATGATACAACCCTGGAGATGTTTGGTCCAAGATAACAATCTCATTGCAACTCACTCCTATACGACGCGTTGTATGACCTGGTAAAGAAACCGAGTTGTCAAGCGCTTGTTGACCATTTTTTGGAGCAGGAGACTTTCCACCTCTACTTTGTCTATGATGATAATCTGCATCTTTATACTTCCCATGAGGATGTTTTTTCTTATCTTTCTCATCATCTGGATCACGATTTGGACCTTTTGGAAAAAAACAACTTACGCTATCATCAAAATTTGTTTTAGCCGATTTTTTTTTGTTGTTTAATTTTTTTTCAATATTTTTAACATTGTATATTGGAAGCTCATACCCACAAACTTTCTTTTTACAAAAATACCTTAACCCAAGGCCAATTGCTAAGCCAATAAGAGCTCCCACTACAACACCAGTAGGACCCAAAGAACTTCCCGCCACTCCTCCAGAACTTCCTAATGTAGGAATAATATCAACTCCAAAATACATTGGAAACACAACGTTATGTGTCAACAATGAAAGTTTTCCCACAAAAAATGTGTGAGTCTTTTTTATTTCCAATGTATAAACATCAATTGGTTTATCACAAAAAACAACATCACTTACCGTTACTGTTTTGCCACCTACACACAATAACTCATTATTAATTGTAAGATCGTATGCCTTTATCCATTTTCGCTTGTCAACCAAAAAAAATTCTTGTGTCGGTGTACAAATAATTTCTTCACGCAATTGATCGCTCATTACAAAAAAAGAAATATAACAATTCGATCCACTTATTCCACAACGGTTTATTCGTGAGTTGGTTATTGAAGACCGAACAATATCAAAACTACGAACAGTTATTTTCTTTTTTTTACTCATCCTGTAAGCGATATTGTCAACAGTAAAAAGAGAATAATTTCTCAACTGCACCAAGGTATTCTGTGCAAACCCATGCCCCAAAGAATTATTAAAAAAAATCAACGCTAAAAACAAAACAAAACTACGTTTCATAGTATTCACTCAATTAATAAATAATATTTTAGTAACAGACACTCAACAAAAATAACAATATTTATCAAAAAACACCTTTAATGTAAAAAACATAAAAATAAAACGTTGTCGCTAAACAAGGCAACAGGTATCATATTTTGCAAATAATAAAATTTATGTAATCATAAATATATATATCTTATAATCCTTTTATCTAAGAATTATCATGCATGCAAAAGTGTTCTCTGCAACAACCATAGGCGTTGAAGCAAGGAGCGTAGAAGTGGAAGTTGATGTATCGTTTGGCCTAGTACAATTTTATATTGTTGGGTTGCCTGATACGGCGATAAAAGAAAGCAGTAAACGAATCCAAACCGCGTTAAAAAATAGCGGAATTCGCCTGCCAGCAAAACGCATAACCGTTAATCTTGCGCCAGCTGACTTAAAAAAAGAAGGTACGCTGTTTGATTTGCCTATTGCGATTGGCATCTTGTTGGCATCAGAACATTTAAAAATTGATTCTAACTTTTTACGAGACACATTAATTATTGGTGAACTTTCTTTAGACGGTAGTATTCGCTTTATCAAAGGTGCACTTGCTATCGCGTATGACGCGCACAGACTTGGCAAAAAAAGAATTATCGTGCCAGAAGATAACGCACAAGAAGCAGCATTAATCAGCAACGTAGAAGTTATTGGTGTAAAACACATTACTGATCTTGTAGCGTATTTGCGCCAAGAAAAAGATATTGCACCAACACAACCACCAAAAACATTTGCGATAAACAGAGATAATCAATTAAATTTTTCTGACGTTAAAGGCCAACTGACTGCAAAGCGTGCATTACAAATTGCTGCAGCGGGGAATCATAATATTTTGTTTATCGGTCCACCAGGGTCAGGCAAAACAATGCTTGCAAAACGATTATTGAGCATTATGCCACCGTTATCGTTTAGCGATCGTGTGCAGACAAGTAAAATTTATTCAATTACTGGTAAACTTTTTGGCAATCCATTAATCGATGATCGCCCGTTTAGAGCACCGCATCACACAATTTCGCAAGCCGGGCTAATCGGCGGTGGCTCATATCCACAACCGGGAGAAATTTCTCTCGCACACAACGGTATTTTATTTTTAGATGAGCTAACAGAGTTTAAACGCACAACTATTGAGGCATTACGCCAACCACTCGAAAACAAAGAAGTTTGTATTGCACGTGCACAACAAACAATCACCTTTCCGTCATCATTTTTATTAATCGCTGCACTTAATCCGTGCCCGTGTGGATACTTTGGCGATAGCAAAAAAGAATGTGTCTGCTCACCACAACAAATTGAACGTTATTTGGGCAAACTTTCTGGCCCGTTGCTTGATCGTATTGATTTACAAATTAGTGTAGAATCGGTAGATTATCAGACAATTAAAAACAACAAAGTACAAGAAAGTTCTGCAACCATGTTTGAACGTGTAAATAATGCCAGAGAAATGAACACCGCAAGACAACAAACTACTGCCAATGCGCTTATTTCTCCTAACGAGATCGACACCATATGCGTTGTTGATGAAGAAGGAAAAAAAACATTGGAACTTATTTTTGAAAAATTACACTTGAGCATGCGTGGATATCACAAAGTGCTCAAAGTTGCGCGTACAATTGCTGATCTTGCACAATCAGAAATCATCACCGCTGCTCATATTCGCGAAGCGATTAGTTATCGATCGTTGGATAAATATTTAGAAAACAAACGCCGATGATTATTGGCACCGGCATAGATTTGGTTGAAGTTGCACGCTTTACTGATTGGCACAAAAAAACCATACCGCAATTATTACGCATTTTCAGCCAAGAAGAAATTGATTATTGCTTGTCACAAGCAGAGAAATCAGCGCAACGTTTTGCTGTGCGTTTTGCCGCTCGTGAGGCGTTTTATAAAGCGTTATGCGCTGCATGGCCAAACATGCCAATACCATTTTTAACATTGTGCAGCATGATCACAATTACAAAACAACATCGCGTTCCAAAATTAATTGTTGACTGGAATCAAATTAAAGATATTCCTGAAAACATAAAAGTTGGCGTTATTCATTGCTCGTTAGCGCATGAGCGATTGCATGCTATTGCGCTAGTGACTCTTGAACAAAACTAACTTTATAAGGCAAATAGTTGATAACATCTACAACAAAAGCCTAGCTAAAAATATTGTGATGTTGCCTAGTGAATAAAAAACTGTTTTCTCTTTTTTTCACACCAATCATACTTGCGCTGCCATTTATTTTTACCAGCAATTTCTGGTGGCTCACGTTTATCACGCCACTACTACTCATCAACGCATCACAAACAATTGCATCATCACGCCAGTGGTTTATCTTTTTTTTACTTTATTGCACATTATGCCTGCATGGCGCTGCATACGCGTTGTGGCTTATGGCACACGGCAACTGGTTGCAACGCATTGCATTGCCAACAGCGATAATTTTGTATCAAGCGTTATGGCCAACTAGTTTATTTAGTTTTGCAATCCACATAAATAAAAAAATCACCAATCTTTTTTATCGTGATCTTACAATACTTATCACAATAGTTATTTATTGGTTTGTTGTGCACAACTTTGCGCTGTATCCCATTGGTGGAAACTTATTTATGCATCCACTAGTTTTACTTACACAACAACCATCATTGTTGTGGCCACTAAAATTTATAAGCCCACACATTGCTTGCGTAGTTTTTTTATTACCAACGCTTATTTTTAAATCTTTTGTACACAATAAAAAAATACTTTGCTTTGTAAGTTCTTTTATTTTTATAAGTTACTTATTAATTGCCTGTTACCAACCCGTCTACACTAAAGTTACGACGCGGCAAGCACAAACACTACAACCCGCCTACCCGTCTTCACCCAACATTACGACGCGACCACCCGTCTACGCTGAAGCTTCGACGCGGCCAGGCACTGAAAATGCAACAATCATCACGCTTGCATTATCACTCTGCACACACAACGCACAATCATGCGCAAACATACTCATTAACAAAGTTAACGACATTAAAAACAACTTTCCACAAACTCAACTTATTGTATTGCCCGAATCGGCAATCAATTGCGATGATCAACGATGGATAGAGCTCGTTGCACAACGCACAACCATCCCACTTATTATTGGCACATTCACTACTAACCAACAGCGATACAATTCTGCTATTTTTATCAGCAATCAAACAAGCGAATGTTATCACAAACAACAACTTTTGCCTTTTGTTGAAAGCGATTCATGGTTAGCAGGCCTATTTCACCACAAAAATGCACCGCTTGCCCAACACGCAAATAAACGACCAACGTTTATAATCAACAAACAATTATCAGTAATCCCATATATTTGTTCGGAACTTTTTTTTACAAATAAAAAACCTAAAAACAAAACTCCAATCATCGCATTATGCAATGATACGTGGTTTTCTGCCACGCCATACATGCAAAAACTTATGGAAAATATCGCATTTTACCGTTCTTTTTTATGGCAAAATGACATTATCTATATTTCTTATGCACAATCGTGGCATTATGAATATAAACAAAAAGTTAAACTAATAATGCTTTATGTTTTTCAATCACGTTTTAGTAGGGGAAAATAGTGAAGACATACTTTTTTTTATTAATGTTTATACTATTTTTTCCATTACAAAACGTAAGCATGGAGCACACAGTTATTAACGATATAGAATTACTAAATAATTTTTATCATATCCCAACAAATAATATTAACGAACAAGCTAATAGTGAAATTTATTGCTCTGTGGCAAACCTTATAGCTTTATATCACCTCATCACATCTCAATCAAGTGAAAACAACCTACTTTCATTCAACATATTTTATAGCCCAAAACCAAAACACTTGTGCAATATTGTTTATCTACTATTTTCATCATTATGCTTTATTGATGAAAATAGTAAATTTAAACCAAGGTATACGGATAACGCCATTATAGAAACTGATAATCAAGATGGTTTTTTCTTAAACATTACAGGATTACTAAAAACATTTCCTAATTATGCAAATATTTTATTAGATGCATACAAAAATAACTTACTACAAGAACAAAGTGACTTATCACTAAAAATTAACACCGTAAGCGATCAAATGTTTGCAAAAATACCAAACAATCATTCTAATATTAATAATAAAATGTACAGTTCTATAGCGGGCCTTATAGCCGTGTATAACTTATTAGCTCAATCAAATAATGAAAAAACCAATTTAACTTCATTCAATATATTTTACAGCCCAAAACACTCTTCTCATATTATTTATGTGCATTTTTCGGCATCATGTTTTATAGATCAACTAAGTATATTTAGACCCCAGTATACGGATAACTCCCTCATAGAAACTGATAATCAAAATGGTTTTTTTTTAAACATTACAGGGTTACGAAAAATATTTCCCTATGATTCGAATAATTTATTACATGCATACAAAAATGACTTACTACAAGAAAAATCTAATGTTTCAGAAAAAATTGATATTGTTGATAATCAAATTACTTTCTGAATAAAACCCCCTGTCAATCAACATTTAAAAAATAAGCCCTTGTGCAAAAAGATGAATCTTTATTAAGGTTAGACAGAATTTTTTCACAACGTTAAAAGGAATAGTATGAGGCAAATAATTATCACAATAGTTGCACTGTGCTCACTAGTAACTTTAAACACACACCCAATGTCATTACGAGTTGCAAGAGGAAAAAAACGAACAAAAACTAGAAAAAGAAATCGTCGTTATAACCCATACAAAAAAAAATCTGTTATAAAAAAAATTAATGAACTTCTCGAATATGAATTTCGACATGCTGCTCTTTATAAAGGGGGAGATACTTTTGGGTTCAAAACTAATTATATAATTGAGTACATAAATAAAAATCTTAAAAACACACCACACGAGGACATTTACTACGATGAAATAACACAAAACTTTAAAGATGATTACCTAAATCCAACTATTTGGTATCAATTAGATAGCGTTCATAAAAAACCTTATAAATACACAAATGTCATCTATCCAGACCCAAAAGAACAAGTACAAACACTCTACAATGCACAACAAGGCATTGCCGAATCGTTATTCACACTAGATAAATACCACAATAAAACCTCTAGTAACTACAAGAGAATATTAACAAACAATCTTCTTTATACCATTCTTCCAGGCAAACACAGGCTAATTAACACAGCAATTAATAATTATTATGCCAACCATCATTTTAGAAAATCTTTTGGTCATGAAGTATTTAAATTTTTATTAAAAGGCGAAAACAATGGAGACAAATTCTATGAGATCGATAAAGCAGAATATGCCTTTATGATAGGCACATTGCCTCTAAGTTATCAAATTGCGTTATTAATGATAAAAACAGAGAAAAATCTTAAGATAACTATTAATGATGATGAACTTGACGATTTTTCCTAATGTGCTACTATAAATATTAGTTATCGCGGGGTAGAGCAGTCTGGTAGCTCGTTGGGCTCATAACCCAAAGGTCGCTGGTTCAAATCCAGCCCCCGCAACCAATTCGTCGTCCTTACTTCTACTTTACTTAAAAAGCTCCGTATGGCATGCTCTCTAAGTGTTATGACTCGATAAAGCTAATTTTCTTTTTTTTTAATTTCTTGTCCAACTTTAACAACAAAAACATCAACCCTCATAGATTACTACGTTTTTATAAAATTAAGCTAAAAAAGACCATCCAAAAAATAAACATCAACGCCAAAACGACGACGTGTTGCCCACAAACAAAGAAACAACGCCAGCATCAACGGACAGGTCCACAACCAAAAACCAATATGATTAAGCAAAAAGTATTGGACTCCACTTGATGCGTACGCTGTGATAACCGTATTAAACAATCGATAGATGCCATAAAATGGCACAAAAAACACTGTGCACTGTAGCAAATACGCACAAACAAACGTTAACAATCTACGCGGGTATCCTTTAAAGCCATACCAACCATACAACACACCCAACAACAAAACAGTACGCACAATTGCTGCACCAGTTGTAGCATATGCGATACCTTGCGCTTGAAACGTATAAACCAACAACCAATCAAGAAAAATATTAAAGATCGCTGAAACTGCAGCAATAATACCGGGCACCCAGGTGACTTGCATTGCGTAATAAATACTTACAACAATTCGGTTTATTGAAAAACTAAAAAGACCAAACAAAAAAATAGAAAGTAAGTTTGCTGCTTGTGCAACATGCACGTACGTAAACTTCTCAGACAAAAACAATGTTTCAAAAAACTTATCTGCAAAAAAACTCATCAAAATTGTAATGGGCACCATAATCCAAAAAACTATTTTGATCGATTCTAACAAATAATAATGTAATCTCTTTGGCGCATACAAGCGCACACGAGAAAATTGTGGCAACAAAATGCGTGCAAACGCAATGGCAAACACGCCAAGTGGAATACCCATAAACCGGTACGCATAACGCAATAACGAAATGCTTCCTGCAGGCAACAGCGATGCAAAACTAGTATCAACAAATAAGTTTATTTCAGTAATACTTGCGCTTGGCAAACAAATAATAAAATTAATAAAAATCTCTTTAAACGATCGTAATTGTCGCCAATCTATCCGCGTAAAGCGAAAACCGTACGCATAAAATGTGATCACATGCACCATAAACTGCACAGCACCACCAGCTAACACAAACCAACACAGTGTAGTAACTGAAAGCGAAAAAAAATAACAGACCAAGAGACCAATGATAAACACCACATTAAACAACGATGAGGTCAACACCGGCATAAAAAAATGCCCAATCGTGTGCAATGCGCCAGCGAGTAATGCGTTGCTGGAAATAAAAAAGATAAATGGCATCAAGATTATTAAGCACCTCGCTGCAATGGCAATTTGATCTGGTGAAAAACCGGGTACAATTAATGCGATAAACGCATGTGCGTTATACATGATCAATGCGCACAACAAAAGCACTGCAATCTCAAAAAGACAAAATGATAACGTCACTAAATGGCTCAGCGCTGGTTTGCCATCTTTGCGTACAACGCGAGAAAATACCGGCACCGTTGCTGCTGACAATGCCCCTTCGGCAAAAATTTTACGCAACATATTTGGCACTTTGTACGCGGTAAAAAACGCATCTGCTAGTGCGCTTGCCCCCAAATAACGTACAAAAACAAACTCACGAATAATGCCAAAAAAACGACTCAAAAGCGTTAAAAGGCTCACTTGTGCTGTTTTTTTAACAATAGTTTTTTTAGTAAACATGTTATTCCAACGTTACATTATAAAATTTTCACGCTAGTAATTAATGTACGACAATCTCATAATTCACGCAAAAAAAATCTTTGTAAGATTATAAAATTTACAAATACTGTATTTGTGATAAATTAATCTTTACAAATGGTTGTATCTTATAAACGAAATCCAAACAAAGAGAAAAATTTATGAAAAACAAAACAATCTTTTTTTTATTACTAATTAGTGTTGCGACTCTTGGTGCAATGAAACCTACAAGAACTATAACAAAACGCACAAGCACTGCAGCAGAGCAATTAAATCACTTTGCGCCTCAAAAACCAGAAGAACATGGCTTAAAACGCTCTGGACCATTTTCCATAAACAATGGAGTTGTCAACTATAAGGGTCAGACTTACAGCCTTGCTGAATTACTGGCACAATAATAAAAACACTTTCGTTAATAAATTATTTTTGTTATTGTTAAATAGAATAATTTATTAACGTTTCTTTTAAAACAGGAAAATCATGAAGAAAGTATTATTTTGTCTTTTGTGTGTTTCAGTATTTACTAGCGCAATGCAACAACCCCCACAAAAAAAAGGGAGTCCATCTTCTGCACGAACGCGACCACACCCATTACAACCAAGAAACAATACGCCAAACGTACAAACAAGGCCATTAAATCCGAACACTAAACAACAAAAAAATGTTCCTGAAGGTGGAATAAAAGTAACGCGACGTCGCTAATTTTGTGTTACAACACCATTAATCAACTGATACACAACATCCATGTTATTTGCAACGAGCCCATCGTGCGTGCTGATAATTAATCCCATGCTGTACGTTTTTCGCAACACAAGCAATAAATCAACAATCTTTTTGCTTGTTTGTGCATCCAGGTTTCCGGTTGGTTCATCAGCGATCAAAAATGATGGTTTATTAATAAGTGCGCGTGCTAAAGCAACTCGTTGTTGCTGACCACCAGAAAGTATTCGCGGTTGTACGTTATGATACTTTTGCTCTATGCCAACAGCCTTTAGCAACTCTACTGCATCATGCATTACTAATTTATGAAATTTTTCAGCAATAATTGCAGGCAACATAACATTTTCACAGACCGATAACTCATCTATAAAATGTGGAAACTGAAACAGCAGACCGATAGATTTGTTTAACAAAGTTTCTCTTTGCTGTGGTGAATAATTTTTTAATGCTTTATCATCATAACGCACAATACCCGCTGTAGGCTCTTGCAACCCCGCAATAATATGTACCAAGGTTGATTTGCCTGCACCAGATGATCCCATAATTGCATAAGTTTTGGTTGCATCAAAATGTATATTTATTCCACACAATATTTCTTGAATTCCTGCATTGGTTACAAATGTTTTTGATACGTTATTAATTTCTATTTCAGCAAGTTGCACAGTAAAACCTTTAATTTATTCAATGATATAAAAAGAAATCGTACCCTGATAGGTTGTTTTATGATACATCGACCACTTATACTTGTCATTAGGGACAAACGTGTTGATCTTCTGCAATCGGTTTAACTAGGGGGATACAATGAAGACCGTAGTAGGCATTTTACAACACAATAACATTCCGGACGCACTACCAGTAATTCCAACCATGGACGTTGTTGTGTTTCCAAATATGATTGTACCACTTTTGGTACTTGATGAAAAAATTATTATAGGGGTTAAGCAAGCACACAAAGAAAATAAGCCAATTTTCTTGCTTGCTGCACGAAATAGTTTACAAAACAAAGAGACCGTTGAGGCAGAAGATTTGTATACCACAGGGACGGTAGCAAATATTATGCGCATCATAGAAATACCAGAGGGCGGAATAAAAATCCTTATTCAAGGTGTAACTCGTGCATCAACGAATGAGATATTCATTCAAGACGATGTGTTGATGGCAGCTATCACAGTTGCTCATCTTGAAGATGGGAATGTGCAAGAGATGAAAGCGCACATAAATAACATCAAAGAACTTGCAGAAAAACTTTCATCTACAAACAACATCATCAATCCTGACTTTAATGCAATTTTGTCTAAAATGCATGACGAAGATAAGATTGCAGACTTTATTCTTGCGCACTTGCGTCTCAACGTTGATGAAGCACAAATATTATTAGAACAAAAAACTCGTAGCGAGTTTTTTGAGTTGTTGCACAACTACATGTATGCACACATTGAGCTTAATAGCTTACAAGAAAAAATACGTTCTAATGCACGTGAATCAATGAATCGTGCACAAAAAGAATATTATCTTCGTGAGCAATTACGCGCCATCAAAGATGAACTTGGCGAAAATGATCTTGAAGAAATAGAAGAAATGCGTGAAAAGCTACAAAAGCTCGTGCTTGCAGAAAACGTAGAAAAAGAAGTAGCACGCCAAATTGATCGTCTTGAAAATACCGCGCCAGAATCACTTGAAGCAACGGTAACTCGCAACTATCTTGAATGGATCTTTGCATTGCCTTGGAACACGCAAACAGAAGATAATCTTGATCTCACTCATGCACGTAAGGTGCTTGATGACGAACATTTTGGTTTAGAAAAAGTGAAAGATCGCATTCTTGATTTTATTGCGATAAAACATCTTAAACAAAACGGACAAACACCAATTTTATGTTTTGTTGGCCCACCGGGCACAGGTAAAACCTCTCTTGGTAAATCAATTGCAAGAAGTTTAAATCGTGAATACGCACGTATCTCTCTTGGTGGCGTAAAAGATGAATCAGAAATTCGTGGGCATCGCCGCACGTACGTTGGTTCTATGCCAGGCAGATTTATACAAGCAATGCGTAAAGCTGGTACCAAAAATCCACTTATCGTGATTGATGAACTTGATAAAATTGGTTCTGATTTTAGAGGTGATCCTTCTGCAGCGATGCTTGAAGTACTTGATCCGCAACAAAATGAATCATTTTATGATAACTATCTTGGCATTCCATTTGATCTTTCAAAAGCTATGTTCATCGCTACTGCCAACAGATTAGATACTATTTCTGGTCCATTGCGTGATCGTATGGAAATTATCGAGCTCAGTGGTTATGCGATTGAAGAAAAAGTAAAAATTTGTAAGAAATTTTTAATCAAAAAAGCAATCGACGATACCGGCCTTAAAGAAGGACAAATAAACTTAGACGACAAAACGATTACTTCATTAATCGAAAACTACACCTTAGAATCTGGTATTCGCCAACTTGATCGCATTGTGCATCAACTCTGCTCAAAAGAAGCACGATCAATTGTCGAGACCAAAAAAGAAGTTACATTTACCACCAAAAACCTCGAGAATTATCTTGGTCCTAAAAAATATTTACAAGAAGATCATGACACACAAAATCGCGTTGGAATTTCCAACGGTCTTGCTTGGACGTCATGCGGTGGACAAGTACTTAAAATAGAAGCAGTATTAATTCCGGGTAAAGGTAAACTTATGCTTACTGGCCAACTTGGCGACACGATGAAAGAGTCAGCACAAGCAGCACTGAGTTATGCACGCGCACACGCTGATCGTTTTAAAATCAGCCAAGAACAGTTTTCTAAGTTTGATTTACACATTCATGTTCCTGCTGGCGCAGTACCAAAAGATGGCCCATCAGCGGGGATAACGATGTTGATATCAATTTTATCGGTGCTAACAAATAAACCGATTAACGCACAATACGCCATGACGGGGGAACTCAACCTACGTGGTGACATTATGCCAATCGGTGGCGTTAAAGAAAAAATACTTGCTGCACGTCGCAACAACATTTCTCATGTCTTTTTGCCGAAGCAAAATGAAACTGATTTGCTTGAATGCAAAGATAGCATTGATGGCATCGAAGTTATTTTGGTCAAACATGCTGATGAAGTTATTGATCGTGTTTTAATGGCATCATAAAGTAAAAATGCCCTCGCAAGAGGGCATCATCATTTCCATAAAGAAAACTTACCCGCAAGTTGCTTTAGTCTTCTTTCTATAACTCTTCGTAACCCTCTTGCTCATCGCTATGCGTACATTTTTTATAAATCGACTTTACACCATAATATAAATATGGAGTAAAACATAAACCATATGTAACTGATAATGAAAACAAAGCAACAGAAGACGAATTTTCCATATCAAGCCCTCCCACACCAAGTGTTATAGTGCCTATAAGAGGTGTCATGACAAGAGCAACCTCAGACCACGCCTGATAACAATATTTACTTGCTGATATTTTATGATTAAGTCTTTTTAATTCTTTTATTTGATTTTGTAACTCTTTTCTTGTTGGCTCACCCTCAGAAAAACTCAAATCAATAGAACTATTTTCACTTGCGTGCAAACAAAACATCGCAAACAACAAACAGAATGAAATCTTTTTCATACTTCTTCCTTTACAATTCTTCGTAACCCTCTTGCTCATCACTATGCGTACACTCATCTTTATCACCTTCCACAAGGAGGATCTATTGCAATAAATGCTCCTTGAGAAAGTAGCGCAAAACAATTAAAAATCATTAATCCCGTATTAACAAAGTGACAACCATCATACGTAGAAGAAAATTGATTTACTACTGAAGTTGCGCAATTTACTGCAACACAAGAAACTAAAAAACCTACATTGTATCGACTAAAAATCAAATTTCTACGAGGTCTTTCTTCTTGTGTAAATATCATCAATATTGTAAATAAAAAACAGAACAAAATCTTTTTCATAATTCTTCCTTTTTTGCACCTTAAATTGTGTCATCTTATTTTTACCCTCACTTTAGGGATAAATCAACAAAGGCAAATTCTTTACAAAAAAAACCCCGTGCTTTAGAGTAATAAGTAACATTCATCCATAAACTTTTCGAAAAATTATGAATACCACCAATAAACAATCATCATCTTCTCATGCTGCTGCTAAGGGCACGGTTGTACGCATTACGCAAACAACCGTTGATGTGCAGTTTCCACAAACTCAGACTCCAGCTATTCTTAACAAGCTTGAAATCACCATTCCTACAACCAAAGAAGCCAAAACTGCATGCATTGAAGTTGCGCAACAACTCGGTGACGGGCTCGTGCGCTGCATTGCAATCGAAAGTCTTTTTGGTATCAGACGTGGTTTAGAAGTTGTCGATAGCGGCAAATCAATTCAAGCGCCGATAGGCAACAATGTTTTAGGGCGTGTATTTAACGTGCTAGGTGATCCGATTGATGGTAAAGGACCATTTAAAAAAGAACAAGAACGTTCTATTTTTCGCCAACCACCAAAGCTTACAGAACAAAAAATAAAAGATGAGTTACAAGAAACTGGCATTAAAGTTATCGATCTTATGTGCCCATACATCAAAGGATCAAAGATTGGTCTTTTTGGTGGTGCTGGTGTTGGTAAAACAGTGTTGGTGCAAGAACTTATCCGCAACATTGCAACAGAGCATGGTGGGGTTTCTGTTTTTGCTGGCATTGGTGAACGAACACGAGAAGGTAATGAACTTTTATTAGAGATGGAAGATTCTGGCGTTATCGAAAAAACCGCATTAGTTTTTGGCCAAATGGGCGAAATGCCTGGCGCACGTTTACGTGTTGGCCTTACTGCTTTGACGATGGCGGAATATTTTAGAGATGAAGAAAAAAAAGATGTGTTACTCTTTATTGATAACATTTTTAGATTTGTCCAAGCGGGTTCAGAAGTTTCTGCACTTTTAGGGCGCATGCCGTCAGCTGTTGGGTATCAACCAACATTGGCGACAGAAATGGGAGCATTTCAAGAACGCATTACCAGCACAAAAAATGGTTCAATCACTTCGGTGCAAGCGGTGTACGTTCCTGCTGATGATATTACCGATCCTGCACCAGCGACAACATTTATGCATCTTGATGCCAACACCGTGCTATCGCGCAAACTTGTGGAGCATGGGTTGTATCCAGCAATTGACCCATTGCAATCAAGTTCTAAAGGATTAGATCCTACAATTGTGGGTAAACGTCATTACGACGTTGCACGTGGTGTGCAAAAGATTTTGCAAAGGTACAAAGAGTTGCAAGATGTGATTGCTATTCTTGGCATGGACGAACTTTCTGCTGAAGATAAAGTTTCGGTTAAACGTGCAAAACGGATACAAAAGTTTTTGACACAACCATTATTTGTTGCTGAATTTGCAACAAGCATCCCTGGCTCGTACGTTAAAAAAGACCAAACGATTGATGATTTTGAGGCAATTCTTGCCGGCACACATGACGATCTGCCTGAAGATGCATTTTACATGGTGGGCACATTGCAAGAAGTTATTAAAAAAGCTGAACGTTTACAGCAAAAAGGATAATGATGAAATTGCACATCATTATGCCAACAAAAAAAGAACAATACGAAATTGTATGGGTTGAGCTTTACACACCAGTGGGCTCTGTTGTTATTCAACCAGAACATGCACCAACAATTATGACACTAAAAAAAGATGAACCAATTACCTTTAAATTAAAGACAGGCAAACAAGAATCAGTTAACCTGATGCATGGTGTTGCTCATGTAACACGAAAAGATGTAACGATTATCGCACACGCACACTAGAAATTCATGAAAAAAAATATTGGCACAATTATTTCTGGCTCAATTACTGAAGGCTTTGTTATGCGCGTTGCGCACGATACGCCTTTAGAAGAACTTAAAACCGGTAAGTTTGTTTCTGTTGTCGGCAAACAACTTACGTTTTTTTCGTTAATAACCGATATTTCTTTAGAAGTTACACATCCTGACATTTTATTGTTTCCACCTGAAAAGAGTGAAACTCTGCTAACCTCTATTTTGCAAAAGCGTGACATTTATGCGTGCGCTCATCTTAAACCAATGTTAATGCTTGATAAAGATAAGCAACCACGACCAGTAAAAACTATTCCCCCACACTTTTGTGATGTGTTTGAAGCCGACAACAAAGACGTTGCACTTATTTTTGGCGATGAACATGATCCATCACAAAAATACTTCAACATCGGTTCACCGCTGGATATGGCCACACCCGTGTGCCTTGACCTTGAACGTTTAACTGAGCGCTCTAACGGTATTTTTGGCAAAACAGGAACCGGCAAAACGTTTTTAACACGTTTAGTGCTTGCAGGATTAATTAAAAATGACAAAGCGGTAAATCTTATTTTTGATATGCACAGTGAGTATGGCCTACAAGCACGGCAAGAAAAAAGTAATCAATCATTTGTAAAAGGATTAAAAACTTTGTTTCCTGACAAAGTAGTAATTTTTTCGCTTGATCCTGAGTCTACACGTCGTCGTGGCGGTACGCCTGATGTGGAACTTACATTCTCATACCAATCAATTAACGTTGAAGATATTTTATCATTACAAAGTGAGCTTAATTTACACGCAACCGCGTTAGAAGCAACGTATTTAATCGCAGCACGTTACAAACAACAGTGGCTTTCTGTGTTGCTCAAACAAGGTGACAACTTAAAAGAGTTTGCACAAGAGCTTGGCGCTCATCCAGAATCTATTGCAGCGTTGTACCGCAAACTC
>DAOUPL010000010.1 GCA_030626185.1 bacterium
AACGTATCATGCTATAGATAAAGCTAACAAACAAGCTAAAAAAGGGGATAGTAGGGTGAAGCAGCCTAACCGGCGATTGAGGTGAATAAAGTTATTAAAAACCGGAACTAATCACTTTGGTATAACACACGAAAAGAACTATCTGTTGTTTAAATAAGCATCCGAGAAAGCTTGATAATTGCGATAACAAAATACTGGTATTGTAGGGATAAAGAGTCCTAGTCCAATATGCCCAGAAAGTGATACAAAAGGATTATCGTTATTAATTTGTGATGTTGCAGTAAAGCTTACTGTTGCAAATAAAACAATGAGAGCGTTTCGTGGTAATAATGCAAAATTAACAAATTGATTTGAAAAAATACTTTTTGCTTTAAATTTAGTTTTTAAAAATACCATTGTTACATGATAACTTACAATAGCACCGCCCATTGTTGCGGGAACGGCAAGTATTTGTACAAGTGTAATATTTTCGGTATCGGGTATAGTTTGTGTGCTTGAAATATAACATAAAAAACTAACAAGCAAGATTATTTTATATTTGATCATTATTTTAAATTATCGTGAATAGCGAGATAGATCAATAATAAAGTGTGTGTATTGTCGTAATCATTGCAACTTGTATCACACACTTTTTATGGTAAAGTAGAGTAGCAAGTAACGTAAAAGGGGATAAATGAAAAGATTTTTTAGCAAAGAGCGCGCAAAACAACAATGGCAAAAGTTGATGAATTCAACGCGAAACAAAATTTCGCAAGGCGCAGCACAAATTAACAAAATTATCTCATGGGCACGTAGTGAAAATTGGCGTCGTAAAGATCGTCACGATAAAAAACACAAAAATAATAAAAAATAACATTATGGATGATTTGACGACGTTTTTACAACAAAAAGCATGTGCATTGCGATTGCTTTGTTTAGACCAAACAACGCGTGCAGGCTCAGGGCATTTAACAACTTGTTTGTCTGCAGCAGATATTGTTGCAACATTGTTTTTTCATGCAATGCGGTATGACGTTGATTATTTTAATCATCCAGGCAACGATCGATTTATTTTATCAAAAGGGCATGCGTCACCGTTGTTGTACGCAGTGTGGAAAGAAGTTGGTTTGTTAACGGTTGATGATCTTGCTGGCTATCGTCAATTTGATTCACCACTTGAAGGGCATCCAACATTTCGGTTTGTGTACACCGAGGCTGCAACAGGCTCGTTAGGTATTGGTTTATCGATTGGTTGTGGTCAAGCACTTGCAGCACGCATGGACAATAACGACATTACGATTTATGTCTTACTCGGTGATGCCGAAATTATTGAAGGTTCTGTCTGGGAAGCGGTACAAATTGCAGCGTTTTATAATTTAAGCAACGTTGTTGCGATTGTTGACGTCAATCGTTTAGGGCAAAGTAGTGCAACAATGGTTGGTCATGAGTTGCAACAATATCGTAAACGGTTTACTGCGTTTGGTTGGCATGCACAAGAAGTTGATGGCCACAACATTGAACAACTTGTTGAAGTTATTGATGCAGCAAAAACGATTACTGATAAACCAAAAGTTATTTTAGCGCATACGATAAAAGGGCACGGCGTTTCGTGGCTAGAAGATAGAAATGGTTTTCATGGCAAAGCGTTAAAACCAGAAGAATATGAACGGGCAAAAAAAGATTTATTGTCGTCATGCGTGAGCGGTTTGCCAAAAAAAGAAGAACGGTTTACGCCACCAATGCCTAATGGCCCAGTGGCGTACAGTGGTGATACTTCGTGGATTATGCCGTCATCGTCGTACGAAAAAGATGATTTGGTGCCAACGCGAAAAGCTTACGGTGCTGCGCTGGCTGCACTTGGTAATGTGTGTGATCGTGTGGTGAGTTTGGATGCAGAAGTAAAAAATTCAACGTTTGCACAAACATTTGAGCATTCACATCCAGAACGTTTTGTACAATGTTTTATCGCAGAACAAAACATGGTCAGCATGGCAGTGGGAATGCATCGGCGTAATAAAATTCCGTTTGTCTCAACGTTTAGTTGCTTTTTTTCTCGTGCACACGATCAAATTAGGATGAGCGCAGTTGGTGAATCTGCATTGCGATTAGTCGGTTCGCATTCTGGTGTTTCTATCGGTCATGATGGGCCATCACAAATGGGTTTAGAAGATATTGGTATGATGCGTGCGCTGTCAAAATCGGTAGTTTTGTACCCATGCGATGCGCAAAGCACGTGGGCACTCGTTAATCAAATGAGTAATTATCACGATGGTATTAGTTATTTGCGCACAACACGTTCAGCCACACCAGTGTTGTATGATCAGCACGAAGAGTTTGTGATCGGTGGGTGTAAAGTTTTGCATGAGTCAAAAGATGATGTTGCATGTGTGATTGCTGCTGGTATTACGTTGCACGAAGCGTTATCGGCGTATCGAATTTTGCAACAACAAAATATTTCTATCACGGTTATCGATTGTTATTCGATAAAGCCACTTGATGAAAAAACAATTGCTCGTTGTGCAACACAAGTAAATAATGTGATCACGGTAGAAGATCATTATTTACAAGGTGGATTAGGTGAAGCTGTCACGTATGCATTACGAAATCACAATGCAAACGTAACATGCTTAGCAGTCACTGAGTTGCCACGATCTGGCTCATCACAAGAGTTACTTGCATGGGCGGGTATTGATGCACAAGCAATTGTTGATCAAGTTTTACGTAATTTGTCACGATAATGCTTTTTAGGATTATGTGTTCTAACTTTAACTAACAATTCTTTGTTGTGTAAAAAGTAACCGGGATTTTCATCGATTAAATCATCAATAGTTTTGATAACGTCAGGCAGCGCGGTAATAAAGCGCGGGCTTGCAAACTCAGTATGAAACAATGCATGTTTGTTAATTGTGACTCGTGCTTGACGAATACGCCCATCTTGAACAAAACAACGACGAGAAAAGGGTGGCATTCTAAATGCATGACGCGTTGAAAGATTACGACGACTTGGCTCTTTACGCTTGAATTGTGGTGCAAGTATTTGTACGGTGTCCAGCGATGAGTACAGTGCGTAGACACGTTCAAAAATAGGATTGTTGATCAAATGCGCTGTTGCGTATTGCACCGGGCAGCCCATTAAGATAAGTGAATTTATAATAATGTTTTTTTGTTTAAAGTCGTTCATGCGCGCAAGTGTAAGTGCAACGTTGCCGCCATGGCTGTGCGTGATAATGTTAATTTCTGGATAAATTTTATATTTTTTTATAAAGTCTTCGATCAGATCAACAAGCTCGCTATGCAAAACGCATGCAGCGTAATCACGTTGTTCTTCGTTAAGTTTTCCTGACCAGCCAAATGCATAAAATGTCTCAAGCGGATATTGTTGTGGGTCAGCGCCGTGCAGAGCTTGCACACGTTGGCGAACTTTGTGTTCTTTAGGAAATTCAGAAATATGTTTAATGCTTGGAACGGTATCAAAGACTAAATCAAACGTAGCGCGACGAAAAAAGATTGTACCATGGATCCATATGGTTAACGGTGGTATCTTTTTCTTATTGCCCAATTTTGTTTCTTTTTCAGGAGGGAATGCAACACGTATCTGCCGTTTAATAATTTGCGATTTATGAGTACAGCCAGAAAGAAGTACAAGTAATGAGCTGAACAACACTGGTTGATAGCGTTGTGAATATGTGGTTAGCATGAAATCTCGGTAACGTATGTTGGTTACATGTTTGATTACATATAAATGCCGAATGAGAAACTTGTCAATCACTTTGTGTTATTTACAATGCAAGTTTAATAATTTCGTGCGTTGTTTCTGGGGTATTGTTCTTTGTGCGTTGCGTAAAAATCTCATCTGCTTGTTTAAGTAATGATGGCAACTCAATCAAGAATGGTTCCATGGTAAATTCAAAATGTGACAAACCACGTTTTTTGTTACGCATTATTTTATCAAGTGGTTTTAGAAAGCTGTTTTTCCACCCATGTGTTTTCTTCATAAGTGGCAAATGTTTTACTCGATGCCACGGCGCACCAGCGCGCCAGATTGTTTTAAATTGTACAACTCGTGGATCATCTTGAGTAAAAATACGTTTAGTAAAGAACGATTTGTTCTTTTTCCACTGCGCATCAAATGCTTTGAAAAATGAAAGGTATTTTTTTTTGTTAAATTTAAACTGTGTTATTTTTTGTGGATCCATAACTTGTATGATATCAGTTGGTGAAAAGAACACGATAACTTGTTTAAATTGCGGTAGCGTAATGTGTTGTTTTGTTTTTGTAAAAACCGGACATGCAAATAAAATTGTACGATCAATGGTAATGTCGATATTGTTTTTCTCTGCGTGTTGCATAGCGCGAATTAACACGTTGCCGCCATGACTATGAGTCATGATTGTTATGCGTGGATCATAATTGAGTACATCACGATAGTAAGTGATAATTTTTTGTACGTCGTGCAGCAGTTTTTCACCAGCAATGCGTCGTGCTTTTACCGTTGCAGTGCCTGACCATTTAAACCAGTAAGAATGCTGGAGAGAAAAGTTGTCAGGATCAAGTTCTTCGAGCAACGTAAGGCGAATGTGAGCGCTGTGTGACGTTGGTAAATCAGGAATATAAAACATTTGTGAAGGTTTAAGTTTCTTTGCTTTTGTAAATGCTTGTGATGGCTTTGTGCCATGCACCCAAATGGTAAGGTTAATTTTTGGGCGTACAGGAGTTTCTTGTGCAAATAATGCGCAAGAGAAAAATATGATAAAAATACTTAAAATACGTTTTTTCATAAGATATCAACTTTGTGTTATGGTTAATATATCTTTATTTACTGTTTAGTCTACTTAAAATTGGCAAATTGTCAATAGGTATAAATGTATGCAACAGAACAAATTATCCTTATTATCAGCGATTTTTATAAACATTAACATTATGATTGGTGCAGGTATTTTTGTAAATACTACACAACTGATTAATACCGTTGGTGTTTTGGGTTCATTTTCGTATTTAATCGGTGGTGCGCTTATGCTACCGTTAATACTCGCTATCGCGTATTTATTACGACTATTCCCTTCAGGTGGTTTTTATACGTTTGGTGCACAAATTAACGATTCTGTTGGATTTTTTAGCGCATGGAGCTATTTTGTGGGTAAACTTGCCTCAGCGGTAGTGATGGTCTTTACTGGTTCAACATTATTGTGTGCACTCGTTCCTGCGTTGTCGACTACGCAGCCCGTGGTGTTAAGTGCTATTATTTTTGTTATTTTTGGTTTACTAAACTTGCTTAATGCGCGTACTGGCAGCAATATTCAATTTTTGTTTTTTATCGCAAAACTTGTTCCGGTAGTTATGGTGATTGTTAGTGGTTGGTTTTATGTAACACCAGAGGCGCTATTATCAGCATCACGCGTATGGGTTGCTATCCCAGCAAGTTTACCATTTGTGGTTTTTGCTATTGCAGGGTTCGAGGCAGCGTGTTCGTTGAGTAGTCGAATAGAAAATGCAGAAAAAAATGCACCACGAGCAGTTTTAGGCTCATTTGCGTTAGTGATGATTTTGTACAGTTTGTATCAAGTTAGTGCATACGTTTTTGCTCAATTGCACGGGCAAACATTAACTGATTATCGTGATTTTTTCACAATAGTTGCATCTCGTCTTGATGGGGTTATTTTTGCATTGCCGCAATGGCAGTTTTTATTTTATGTTGCGGTTATTTTATCAACGCTTGGCGCAGCGTATGGCGTGTTGTTCAGCAACGTGTGGAACTTGCACATTTTAGCGCAAAAAGATCATTTTATTGGTGCAAACACGATCAAAAATTACAATCGTTATGGAATTCCATTTTGGTGCGTTGTCGCTGAAGTTATGGTTTGTTTAATTTATCTTGCAACCTGTTTAGGTGATTATGTTTCGTTACAACGTGTTGGTGCAACTGGTTGTGTCTTAGGGTATTTAATCAGCGTGTTAGCGCTTTGTTATCTTAAAGTAAAAGATAACCTTTCTGTTTCATGGGTGCTTGTTGGTGGCGCTGTTGGTAGTTGTTTATTGCTCAGCTTTCTGTGTGTGACATCGTTGTTCACTGGTAGCATTGTTGCATTTAGTGTGTATGTTGCACTTGTTGGTGTTGGGTTGGCGAGCATGCAGCTTAAAAAAAGATTAGCATAAAAAAAGGGAGCCTTTCAGCTCCCTTAAATTATTTATGATGGTTGTGTTAGCACAATCCTACAGTGCGTAATAAGATGCGCAGCTAGCCGCACATCCTAAAAATCCAATTCCTATTCCCAAAGCAGCTTTTTTGTGCTCACAGAAATAATAAAAGGCAGCTTCTTTGCTCGGTAAATTATTTATCAGATCTTGTTTATCTTCAAGAGTTACATCTTCTTTTTTTAAAGCTTTTTGTGTTCTTTCATCAGCGCCAACCATTTCACATAAAGTTTTTTCATTTTTTAATGCAATACCTGCGAAAATAGTAAGTGGCGCACCAATTATTACACCTGCGGCGCAAATTGCCAATAGATGTGTAGAAGAGCTGTCTTCCGGTATAACTTTAAATGCAAGTGAAAGTTCAGCTTCAGATGTTTTTGTATGCATTGAGCAAAGAGTTGTAACGAGTAAGAATAGGGTTAATGGTGAATTGTGCTTCATAATTTCTCCTTTGTAGAAATTGTTTATTATCGAACAAAGGATAGAATATTGCGCGTGATTTGTGAAGATGAAAGAGGGAGCTGAAAAGCTCCCATAAGTTATTTATGGTTTTTTATTTGGTAATTGTAGAAAAAAGTTTATAGCCAATAAAAATATTTGAAAGGCTAAATAGCAAAACATATTGTTTGTATTCACATAAATAGTGAACAAATTTTTGTTCTTGTGTTAGTTCGTCTATCATAAAAGTTTGAGCGGATTCAGATGTTTCGGTTCCAAAGTTTATGATTTTTTTTGAAACTCCAATTGATTCGGCGACATTGCCAATTATTTGTGTGCCTTTGTTTAACCAGTTGGTTCCGTAAGATGTGGCTTGGGTTTCAAAGTTATTGCCTCCAACTAGTTTCCATAAAAGAGCTTCTTTGTAAAAAGCAATTCCTGAAGCAAATATTGCTGCAATGCCTACGGTTATAAAAACTGCAGTAGGAGGCGCTAAAACACACCTGGTAAAATTTGAAGTATGCTCTATGGGTTCTTGTAGAGCCGTAATTTCAGACATTATAATAAAACTTAAACAAAGAGTTGTTACGAGTAAGAATAGGGTTATTGGTGAGTTGTGCTTCATAATTTCTCCTTTGTAGAAATTGTTTGCTATCGAACAAAGGATAGAATATTACGCATGATTTGTGAAGATAAAAAAAGGGGAGCCTTTTCAGCTCCCATAAATTTTTATGATTCTTGATTTTTATTTTTTCTGGTTCTAAGCTCTTTACGCATCCAATGCCACGTTGGTTTTACAATCATCTGTAAGCCAAAAATAATAGCACAACTTTTTGCAACCGTGCCAAGTAACGCAACGCGATATTGTGAAAGTTTTCCAAAAAGTGTATTAAATTCATTTTTTAATTGATTAAATTGTGTACGTTTACTGTTATCAAGATTATCGCGTTCTGTTTCATATTGCTGAATGTCTTTGTTTATTTGAGCAATATGCTTACGGTATTCTTCTTTTAATTTTTGTTCTTTTGTGGTTGCAGACTCTTGCGTCAAATACTGTTTTTTATTATACATTTTTTGACGCTCTTGAGTGATATCAAGATGTTTTTGCGTAATATCATTTAGATGTTTGTTATAGTCGTTAGCTATTTTTGCGTGATTTGCTTGTTGTTGTTTAGCATAATTATTAACTTTTTTTACGAAAATTGCTTGTTGTTGCTTAGTGTATTCTTCGCTAGATTTTTTATTTTTTTCAATGATATTTCGTTCGTAATCTTGTTTTGCTTGAGTATATTTACGTTCTAATTTACGCTCTGTTACGTTATCAGCGATTTCTTTAACACTTGGGTGTATGAGATCACCATTATTTCTTGTTCTATCAGCAATCATTGTTTGAAATTCTTCTCTCCACTCATTTATTCTTGCTGGATCGTGATATTCTTTCTGTAATTGATTAAGTTTAGAAAAGAGTTCACGTTCTTCTGGTGAAAATGTTTCTAATTCTTGGTTAGAGCGTTTACGATAATCACCAAGGCTTATCTCTGGTTCAGAGTTGCTATAACAAGATATTTCTTCAAAAGATAACGTTGGTGGGAGCGGTGGATCAATGGGTTGGATTGGTTGAATTGAAGGTTTAATCTTAAGTTCTGGAAATTGACTTAAATCTTGATCAGAATTTTCTGGTAATGAGTATTTTAAAACATCAAAGACTGGTGGTTTAACCCTTTCAGTTATTGGTTTATAATTATCAACAGGATTGTTGATATCGGTTGCTTCGGTATAAATACTTAAACAACTGTATAGACCAGCAAATATTGGTATTATATCGATTGCAGTATCAATGCATGAAGATGTTAAATGGGTTAAAAGGTTATACAAAGACCGAAAAGGTTTTTTCTTTTTGTTTTCTGCGCCAATAGTAGTGCTCGCTAATAAAAGCAAGCACATAACGTAATTTTTCATAAAAGCTACTCTAAGTGATGTTGATTAAGCTTCTTCTTTTTTTTCAGTTGTTTTAGATTGGTTATATATTTTTTTAAGTAATGGAATACCAAAGTAAATAGTACCTAAAGTTGCAAAAAAGCAAATTGTTGGCGGTGATTTTAAATAGTTATCAATTTTTTCTTTATAATCGATTGTTGAATTAGTTTTTACTAGTGACATTAAGTCTTTTGTTACTTCAGCAAGTGCTATTTTTGCGTTATTAAACTCTGGTTTATGTTTATCCAATGATGCAAGACCAAAAAATAAAGCAGTTGTTGCGCTTATTGTTGTACTTGTCCATAATGTGGTCATATGTGCTTGATCTGCAACTTTACAGACATGTTTTTTAACCCATGAGCCAAAACGTTTAATTACATTTGGTTGTTTTTTTATAGTTTCTGTTTCTTTTTGTTCTTGTATTTGAGTTGATTTAGGTGATTCAGTTATTTTTTGTTCTTGTATTTGCGTTTCGTTTGGTGTTTCTGTTTGTGGAATAATAGTTGTAGTTAGACAAAGTGTGAGAACTAAGACTTTTTTCATGTGTTTCCTTTATGATGAAAATTTCTGTGAACTATAAAAATAAGTTGTTTTATTGTAACAAACAAAATCAGTTATGCAAAAATTTTAGTGCAAATAAAAAAAGATAAATAGTGCAAGCAGTGATGCGCATGCAGAAATAGATGCAAAAAAAATGACAATTGTTGTTTCTGGCCAATCTAAAAATTCAAAGTGGTGATGAATGGGTGCCATTAAAAATAGTTTTTTACCGCGAAGTTTCCATGAGCCAACTTGTAAAATAACCGAAGCAGTTTCGACAACAAAAATAAAACCAGCGACAGCTAATAAATATTCATAACCGCTAAGCAGCGCAATTGTTGCCAAAAGTGCACCAAGTGAAAGTGACCCGGTATCACCAATAAACACACGAGCAGGGTGCCAGTTAACGCATAATGCTGTTACGCATGTTGTGGCACAAATAAGTGCTAAAAGTGCAAGACCGTATTGATTATTGACGTACGTGATAATGCTGAATGCACAAAATGGTGGAATTAAGCAACTAAGCGCAAGCCCATCAAGGCCATCAGTGAGATTAACCGCATTACTGGTGCCAATAATAATAAACAACGTCCAGAGCATATAAAAAATTATAGGAATGCTTATGTGATGGGTAAAAAAGGGTAAAATAAGCGTTGGGTACCATGCGTGTAGTTCAAGCAATGTATAGGTGATAATGCTTGCAACAAACACTTGTAGCGCAAATTTTGTATGCGGATAAATGCCTTCGCTACGAGTGAGTTTTTGCATATCGTCGATAAAACCGATTGCGCCAAAGCCAAGAATGCACAATGCAAGGGTGATAACGCTTGTTGATGCGGGTAAATAGTAGATTAATGAGCATAAAATGCTGGCAATTATAACAATACCGTACAGTGTTGGCGTATTATGCTTATTATCGTGTGTTGTAGGTAGCCATGGGCGTCGTGGTTGCTTGCAAAAACGCCGTGCAAATGGCAAAAACAACACAGTGAGCGATGCTGACATCGCAATAGTAGTGCCGATAGCGCTAAAAATAGGCATTTGCGGTACAAAATAGTCCATTTTACTCTCTCTTTTATAAACTCAGTATGGGTAAATGTTCCCATTAAATCAATAGATTGCAAGGGGTTTTGTGTTATTATACACTACGGGTTACAATGAAAATATCTAAATGGAGAAAAAGTGTTGTTAGTTGTTTAATTCTAACCAGTAAGGATAATTATGAACAAATTCAATATGAAAACACTTTTATTGGCGGTATTAGTAGTAAGTAGTGCGATAAAAGCTGATGAGCAAAGTTTTGTTGATATGTGTGCAAACGTTATGGACACAGCAGAGGCAGCAGAGCATTGGGCAGGAAACTTATTAGACAGAAGTTATAAAAGAAATTTACAAGTAATGATTTCTGATTTGGCTCAGATTATTAATCCGGCAGTAGGATATCTACAAACAGAAAAAAACAAATTACAAGATTCTTCTATCGAGCAAAAGCTTGCAATCTTAGTAGACGATTTTTACAAAAATTTACAAGAAATTTATGATATTTTCAATTCACAATCAAACTCGATAATATTGGTAGCTAAATTAAAAGCACATGGTGACATTGAGTATACTGTTAGTGTATTAGAAAAACAGTTGGCGCAATTGTGCAATAAGAGTAAAAATGATCCTAATTCTTCAGAAAATATAACTCAAACACTAGATCAGTTAGTTAAAACGCTATCTGCATTGCGTGGAAAATGGGAAAAAGAGCATCAGGGTTTAAAGGGAATTAAGCTAGCAAATCTTTTTAGAAAAGTAATAAACGAGCGTAAAAAACAATTAAACGTTATACGCTATTAGTAATGCGTACAAATATTAAGTAAACTGGTCTTTATACAGATAACTGTGTAAAGACCTTTTTTAATGATTACAATAATTTTTAGTGAATAAAGAGCGATGATGCAAGATTTTGATGTAATTGTTGTTGGTGGTGGCCATGCAGGGATAGAGGCTGCATACGCCTCTGCGCGCATGGGCGTGCAAACAGCGTTAATTACATTAGATATCAATAAAATTGGTTTAATGCCATGCAATCCAGCTATTGGTGGTGTTGGTAAAGGGCACATTGTCTTTGAAGTTAGTGCTCTTGGTGGATTGATGCCAAAGTTATGCACCAAAACATATCTACAAGCACGCATGTTAAACACCAGAAAAGGCCCAGCGGTACAAGGTTTGCGTTTACAAATTGATAAATTTGCGTATAACAAGCAAGCAAAAGAATATTTATCACATGTTGAGAATTTAACGTTAATTGGCGGTAAAGTTGAACGTGCATTGTACGAAAATAATACAATAACCGGTGTGGTATTAGAAAACGGCGATACGTACACCACAAAATCCGTTATTTTTACAACCGGAACTTTTTTAAATGGTCGCATTCACATTGGGCAAGATAACTATTCTGCTGGCAGACGTGATGAAGAAGCTGTTGTAGGGCTTTCTGCATTTTTACGTTCAGCGGGATTACAACTTGCACGTTTAAAAACCGGAACACCACCCAGATTATTACAATCAAGTTTAGACTTTTCAAAAATGCAGCGGCAAGAAGCTGATAATTTACGTTATCTTTTTGAGTTTACGCCACATAGTACGACAAGCAAACGTGATTGTTTTATTACGCATACCAATGAACGCACGCATGAAGTTATTAAACAAAATTTACACAAGTCAGCGATGTACAACGGTAACATCCGGGGCATTGGTCCACGTTATTGCCCATCGATAGAAGATAAAATTGGTAGATTTCCAAACAAGTCATCGCATCATGTATTTGTAGAGCCAGAAGGTGAGTCAGCGGATGAAATTTATCCTAACGGTATTTCAACCTCGTTGCCACTCGATGTGCAAAAGCAATACATACAAACAATTGTTGGTTTTGAAAATGCAGTCATTACCAAAGCTGGTTATGCCGTTGAGTATGATTTTGTGTTTCCCAATCAGCTTAAACACACGTTAGAAACAAAAATTATAGATGGTCTATTTTTGGCAGGGCAAATTAATGGTACTACTGGGTATGAAGAAGCTGCAGGGCAAGGCATTGTTGCGGGAATCAACGCAGCGTTGAGCGTAAAAAAACAAGAACCATTTATTTTAAGTCGTACAGAAAGTTATATCGGCGTTATGATCGATGATCTTGTGACCATGGGCGTTGATGAACCGTACCGTATGTTTACGTCTCGTGCAGAGCGTCGCTTGTTGCTCAGACAAGATAATGCATTCTTGCGATTAACTGATCGTGCATACGCGTTAGGCTTGATTGATCAAGAGTTTTATAAATTGTTTAGTAAAGAAAAAGAAATAGTTAACGATGCGCTTAGTATGTTGCAACAAGGCAAAAATAATTCTGATTTGTTAAAGTTGCTTGGTAGTGATGAATGTTCTACTGATACAGTTTCTGATGTTGTTGGTAATAAACTTTCTGATCGTGCGGTGCAAACAATCAAAGCGCAACATTTGTATAGTCCGTATTTAGCGCGTGAAGAACAAGAAGTTAAACGCATTGAGCATTATAAAAAATTAAAGATACCACAACAATTTGTGTATGTTGATATGCCAGGTCTTTCAAAAGAATTGCAACAAAAGTTAACACGGGTCAAACCAGCGACAATTGCACAAGCATCTATTATTCCTGGCATGACGCCTGCAGCAGTTTCGTTGTTGATTATTAATGTGCGCAAGAGTGGTTAATCAAATGGAGTTTCACTTGTCTCGATGGTATATTGATCATTTTCATATTTTATCATGATGTATTGAGGTTTTGTTTTACATACTTTTTCTTGCCAGTCATCGAGCAATTGCACAAGTTGTTTACGTGATAATTTTACTTTTGTAGGTATTTTTTCTTCTGAAAGCATATCTTCTAAAATAATAATATCACCTTCTTTTTCTAAACACGTAATATTCCCAGAGACAGCGTAGCCCAAAGAATCATCTTGTATCCAATCTTGATACGTTGGAGAGGTTTGTATACCACAGCCAACATCGGTAGATAAAAAACATCCTAAAATATCAATTTTTATACAACTTCCCCCATTATAACTATATGAATTAAGACTATAGAGCAACTTGACATATTCCATAATTTTCCTAAAACTTTGGATAAAAAGTAGTAACATGCATATTTGGTGTTAACCACATCTCTATTACTATTCCTTCGTTTGTTAATCCCTTGATTATATACTTCCCATCTGATCTAAATTCTGGAATGCCACCATTTTTAAAAAAATTTCTATATGCTTCACAAGCCTTACTCATTGTTTGTTCTAACGTCCAATGTGATGGAAAGAAAGTGGCGCCTTTTTTTACCATTTTTCCATTACAAATAAGATCCGCTTTATATACGCCATTTTCACGTACAACTTTATTTGCAAATTCAATAATTCCACTTTTTTCAACCGCACCCGTATAATCAACATGAAAGCCGTTAACATTAGAAACCCCATTTTTATTATATTTAAAATGTATACCAAGAATGTGTTCATAATAAAATTTAAGAAACTTATTTTTAAATTTTCCAAATCCTTTTATTTTTCCGTCAAACCTATTTCGTAATTTTCCAATTTCTGGAGCAAGTTTATCCATAAATTGTTTTTGAAAAACCTCAAGAGTTGGGCGACATGTTTTTGCCACTTTAAATCGGTGTTTACAAATTTGTGTTAGCAACAACTAAAGTAATGTGCGCTTGACAAGTGTATGCAAAATTTTTAATGCTTTGAGGGTAATATTGCGTTATTTTCAAACTTTTTTAAAAGGATAAATATATGTTTTTTCGAAAAATAAATTCTATATTTGCTTTTGCTTTCTTGGTGTTAATTGCAAGTTCAGTAGGTAGTATTTTTACTGCAGGTAGTTTATCTTTTTATCTTAATGGTGATAAACAAATTGAGTCATATAATGCTTTTGGCGATATGGGCTATTTTGTGGGGCCAAATGAGTTTGTAGGGCAAGATATTACAACAATTCTTCCTCTTTCTGATGAAGTTCAAGCAATAATTTGTGCTGGATTTGAACAAGCAAGAAAAGAAGATAAAGTTGTCACGGTAACTTATGACTTTAAAGGCATAAATTACACTGTTGAGATTACACCACTTAAGTGCGAAATGAGCGATAGTTTTTTTGTAAAAGTTTGGGAAACCAAATAAAATAGTAAAAAATTAAACTTGTTAATTATTGATAGGCTGCAAAGTGTTGCAGCCTATTTTGATTTTGAAAAACACCTAAGTTAAAGGTTTTAAAAAGTTAAGATTGCTTAATCCATTTATCAAACATACGTGTAACTGATAACTTTTGTGTTGGTAATTCATTACGATCTTGCGAGATCCAACGTAATTCATAAGACTCATGATTTTTAACAACATCTTCATCGCTGGTGACAGCAAGTAAAAAACGAACATCAAAATGATCATGTTCCGGAACATCTTTATACGCAGGGATGCGATGAATATCGATATCAAAAATAGCGTTATTCATTGGTGCAACGCCCAAGATACCAGATTCTTCTTGTGTTTCTTTTATTGCTACTTCTAATGGGTCGGAGTTGCCATCACAGTGGCCACCAAGTTGCATCCACATATTTAGCTTTGCGTGATGCATAAGCAGCGCATGTGTACGTTCTTTGTTAAGTAACCATGCAGAAGCAGTAAAGTGCCCAACTAATAAACTTCGTTCAAAGCAGTTATCATGTTGTTCTAAAAAAGAAAGCATACGTTCTTTGTAGTCGTGCTCAGTCTCTGTTGGTTGGTAATTTTCAAGAAATGTGTGAAGTAATTTTTTGTTTGTCATAATTTTAATCGTTTCGGCCAAATGAGCCATTTTTTATGCATACGTACAATTGATGGGTTATGATTAGGCAATATGTGTAGATCTTTTGAAACCCAACGTAATCCATAAGATTCGTAATTACGCTTTACAAACTCGTCGCTGGTGACAGCAAGTAAAAAACGAATGTCATAATGATCGTGTGCTGGACCAGCATCGTATCGTGGAATGCGTTGAATCTCTATGTCAAAAATGTTTTTGGTGATTGGTTTAATGTTTGTAATGCCTGATTGCGCCTTTGCTTTTTTTAACATAACGTCTAATGGGTCATTGTTGCCATCACAATGCCCACCAAGTGGGCGCCATTCATGTGATTGTGGATGCTGCATAAAAAGCACGTGTGTGCGATCTTTATTTAATAACCAAGCTGAAACAGTAACATGCCCAATAGTTAGCAAAGAGTTAAAAGCATGTTTATAGCCATCAATAAAGCCGATCATGCGATTTTTATATTCTTTTTCTTCTTTTGTAGGGCGGTATTTGCTGAGTAATTCGAGTGCTGTTGTACGTTTCATACTAATTAGTTTAGCGGATTGATGGAAAAATAAGAAGCGCTAGCTACGCTTCTTGTTTTTCTTTTCAAACGGATTAGTTTGGTTTTGTGCGACTAATTTTGCAAGTTGATCTTCTTGCTTCTGTCGCGTTGAGTTTTTTGGTGAAGTAGAAGCGAAGACGGATTCTTTTGTTGGTGTCTTTTGTGTTGTAGCGCGATTCTCTTTTCGCTGATAGTTATTATCAACAACAATTAACTTTTGTTTTTTAGGCTCTTTTTTTGGCATCGGTGCAGGGCCGCTTTCAAGTGCATCAGAAATATCGCTGAGTGTATAACGTTCAGTAAAATTATCTACCGCTTCTTCTATACTGTCTTGTGTTGTGGTGAAGAACCAACGAGTAATCGGATCTTTAAGCCCATCAAAGAGCGAACTATCTTGTGCATAACGACGATTCATATCGATATAATTCTGTGTATATTTCCCCATACCACCACGTAAACGTGGATAAATAATTGTTGGTGAAATAAATATTGTAAGATTATTTTTACGTACATTTTTACTGTTACGTTTAAAGAACCAACCAAGTAGAGGAACTTTTTCTATACCCGGTGTACGGTTAGCACCATCTTGTGATGTTGTTTGCGTTAGTCCACCAAGAGTGAGTAGTTCGCCATCGCGAATGATAGCATTTGTTTTTATTTCTCTGTTTGCGCGTGCGTTTGAGTCACCAGCATCGGAAATAAATTCGTTTATCGTAATCTTTATACTCAAGTTAACACTATTTTCAGCTGTTATTTTTGGAGTAATACGTACTTCTAAATCAGCATTAATGTATTCTTTGTTTTGTACGGTTGAACCACCATACGCGTTGGAAACATTACCAGCAACAAGACGTTGTTGACCTATTTTAACTAATGCTTCACGATTATTAGTCGCTACAACGTGTGGATGAGAAAGTATTTTTGAGTGAGAAAACAGTTTCAAAATTTGTATAACGCTCCATACTTGGCCATTGTTGTCACTGAGTGAAATAACACTACTACCTGCTTGAGTAAAATCAGCAAGAGAAGCAGGGTTGCCATCTGAGTCAATAAATGCATTACGCAGCATGTCTCCAGCGATAGACGTTGGATTTTCGTTGTCATTAACAACAACACCGGGTGAAAGTTGCGCTGATTGTAATTCAACTTTGTTTAAGATAGGTATTTTTTGTGGATTACGAAATTGGCTACCAAGTGCACGACTATCATCGATAGTAAGATCAGCAATGAGCACTTCGAGCAATACTTGTGGTTGTGGAATATCAAGTTCTTCAATTAATGATTCAATTTGTTTCCAATCTTTGGTGTTGCATGCGATGATCAAACGGTTACCACCAAAGTATTCAATTTTGGTTTGCGCACCTTCTTGTTGTTGTTGCGCTTGTTGTTGCGGTTTATCGATGGTGATAATAACTTCATCAAAAGAGCGTTGCGTTGAACCTTCTTTTTTTCCACCTGTTGCTTGGCCGGTGCCACCTTCACGCGTTGATGAAACAATACGCTCAAGTGTTGGTGCAAATTCTTCAGCACTTAAGTATTGCAATTGATAGGTGTGCAAAATAGACTTACCTTGTTCTGGTGGAACGTCGATGTAAAGCTTGATAAATTTCTTTAATCGTTCAATCGCTTGTGCTTGACCAACGACAATAAGGGCGTTTTGTCGCGTTTCAGCTACAACACGTAAGTTTTTTGAAAAATATGAAACATCAGTTTTTTTTCTTAAATTTGGTCGATAACGTGTACCTTGTTGATCATCTTTTAAAATTTCTTGCGCAAATAGTGTTGCAATTGCTTGTGCTGATGAATAATGGAGATTAACAAATTCCATTTTTTCTTGAAAACGACTTTGATCAAGTTGTTTAATAATTTTGATAATAGATTTTATTTCGCGTGATTTTGCACCAATAATTATTGCATTAGTGCTTTCATCTGCAAGATTGAATGCGTTTTCAGGCAATAATTTTTTCATTAAATTTTTAAGTTCGGTACCACTTTCTTTAGACATTTTTATATTTTCTAAATAGAGCATGTATAAAATACGTTCATCAGAATCAGCAAGCTGCTCTAGTGGTATTTCGATAAATATCGGTAACCCTTGGCGATGCGTATCTTTAGTGACTTTGATTATTTGTGAATAATCACCCTTATCAATAAGTGCATAACCAGCTTGCTCTAACAATGAGTGCGCAAAAACCCATGCATCAGCAAGTGATAATGGTTGATCAAGTTTTACTGTAACGGTAGTCTTGAGCGCATCAGCACCAAAGGGAAAGATAATATTTTTTTTACTGAGCGATGCAAGATGGTTTATAAAATGTGCAAGGGGTTTTTTATCAAAATCAATTACAATGCTTATTGATTCATCAATTATGTTTATATCACCTTCATTGTCATCTTCTGTAAAAGAAACAGTACACGGCATAAGAAGAAGTAAAGTTACGAGGTGCCAAAAAAAAGTATATTTTTTATTCATTGATTACTCCATGCCAAGCTCTTGAGATGTTTTAGGTAATAATGTCGCAACAATGATTTTTACCTCAAGCGTATTAGGCATTTTTGTTGATCGTACTATTTCGAGTTCTTTGGTGTAAAGACGTGCGTTTTGTTCAATGCTTTGTAGTAAAATGGTGATGTCTTTCATGTTCATCTGTGTGAACTTTGCATTAACAACTGTTTCAATATAGTTGTCATCGCGATCAATGCTTTGTGGTTGTGCTATTTTTTGTTTTTCGCTTAATCCAAGTTGATTGACCATTTCTTTAAAGTAGCCAGCAATTTTAAAATTGGTATCTTCTGAAAGGATGCCATCAACTTCTTTTTGCTGTTTTTCTACACGTTGTGCACGAGTAAAAATATCTTGTGCATCTTCGCGACTTATATTAATATAATTTATTTCTCGTCTTAGTTTGTTTGTTTTTTGGTAATAACGCCATAAAACAACGCCTTCAGTTAATAAAATAGAACCAACAAAAATGCCCGCGTAAATATAGAATTGTTTTTTGTTAATTGTTTGTAAAATTTGATTAATTTTTTGTAACGCTTCCATTGTTTAGTCCTTAGGATTAGATGCTAAAGTAATCGTCATTTCAAAACTTTCTTCATTTTGTGGTGGCTCAAAACTAAACAGTGGTGATTCATCTAGAGATTTTTCTAATAATTTTAAACCATTAAAATCACGAACTCGAGCTTTAATCGTTAAATCTTTGTCAGAAATTACAAGTTTTTCTAATACAAAACCAATAGCATCTTTATCTATTCTACTTTTAAGTTCAAGTAAAATTTGTAAAATTGATGATCGTGCTGGTGCAGAAAAAGCAAACCAAGTAGTTTCTTCTTGCGCAACTGCATCTTGCGCTGATTCAACAACTTCGCTTAATATAGAGCTTTCTTCGATATCAGGAAAACGTTCTTGCAAAGAAGTTAAAACTTCGTTTTTTGATTGTTCTTTTGCATGTATTAAACGATTCGTTTGTCGATAATAATGAAACGTAGTTAATCCAATGATACTGATTAATAAAAAACCAGTGGTGATTAATTGCTTAAGTAATAAAGTTTGATTAAAAAAGCTAA
>DAOUPL010000045.1 GCA_030626185.1 bacterium
GCATACAAACTTATGCTAAACTAAAAACAATACTGAATTAATTTTTACAAAACGTTGTAAAGCATGGCACAAAAACAACTTCCTGATATAAAAAAAGATTTTGCTCAATGGTACCAAGAGGTGATTTTTAAGGCTGATTTGGCCGATCAATCACCAACGCGGGGTTCGTTTGTTATCCCTCCTTATGGCTATGCATTGTGGGAAAATATAAAAGATATTGTTGATGATCGTATAAAAAAGACTGGTCACAAAAATGCATCGTTTCCATTGTTGATTCCACAATCATTTTTGACCAAAGAAGCTGAACATGTCGAAGGTTTTGCACCAGAGCTCGTAGTAGTCACTCACGCTGGCGGTAAAAAACTAGCAGACCCATTGGTTGTGAGACCAACGTCGGAAACAATGATTCATCACATGTTTGCAAAATGGATTTCATCGTGGCGAGATTTACCGTTAAAGATTAATCAATGGGCTAACGTGATGCGTTGGGAGCTCAGACCGCGCGCATTTTTGCGTACGACAGAGTTTTTCTGGCAAGAAGGTCATACAGCGCATGCAACAAAAAAAGAAGCTCATGAAGAAGTTTTGCTTATGCTTGATGAGTACGTAAAATTTGCGACAAATTATTTAGCTATTCCGGTTGTGACAGGTAAAAAAAGTGAGTCAGAAAAGTTCCCTGGTGCGCAAATAACGTACACGTTCGAAGCGCTTATGCAAGATGGCAAAGCGTTACAAATGGGGACTTCACATTTGTTATCACAAAGTTTTGCTCATGCATTTGATATAAAGTTTCAAGATAAAGATGGCAAACTTGCGTATCCACACTTAACTAGTTGGGCAGTAGCATCTCGACTAATCGGCGCTATCGTTATGGTGCATGGTGACCAAAAAGGTCTTGTGTTGCCACCACGTGTTGCGCCAACGCAAGTCGTGATTGTACCAATTTATAAAAAAGATGCTGATAATAATGCGATCACGCAACAAGCGCATGCGCTTGCAAAACAACTTGAAGAACGCAATATTCGTGTATTAGTTGATGAGACTGATTACAGCCCTGGTGCAAAGTTTTATAAATGGGAACTCAAAGGGGTGCCGTTACGAGTAGAACTTGGGCAACGTGATTTACAAGCTGGTCATGCTGTTGTTGTTGATCGTGTTGAAAGTAATAAGCAAATGGTTGTTTTTGACAACTTTGTAGATCATGTGGTTAAACAACTTGATGATTTGCACAACACCATGTATCAACGAGCGCAAAAACGGGTAAAAACACAACGGCATCATGGTGAAAGGCTTGTTGATTTTGGTCCAAAATTACAAAAAGATGCTGGTTTTTATCATGTTGGTTGGTGTGGTGATGTAGTTTGTGAGACGAAACTTAAAGAATATCAAGCGACAACGCGCTGTTTGCTAGAAACAAATGAACATAAAGTTTGTTTTGGTTGTGATAAACCAAGTGTCACTGATGTCTTGGTTGCCAAATCATATTAAAGTATTGCTTTTTTGTATTAAAAAAGGATATTCTTGTAGATGACTATATAACAAATGGAGGAAGTTATGATGTCTCTACAAAAATATCTTTTTAGAGCTCTTTTATTATCTTTTTTTGTTTCGTATGCTGATGATGCAAATAAGAATGTGTTATTGGATAAAGGAGCAAATATGGACAAAAAACACGCTGGCCTAGAACAAGAACGTGAGCCAAGTATTGGTATTTCATCACAAGATAGAAATGCTTCGATAAAGTTATTAAATAGTATTTTGGCCGATATGTTTGTTTTGTATGTGCAAACGTTGAATTATCATTGGAATCTTGTAGGGCCACAGTTTAATGATTATCATGCGTTGTTTGATGCGCAATACCGTGCATTATTTGATGAAATAGATAAAATTGCTGAACGCGTGCGCGTTGTTGGTGGCATTGCTCATGGATCTATGAGTGAAATGATTGCTGGTGCATCATTGCAAGAAGATAGTGGTGATATTCCAGCACCACGTCAGATGGTAGTAAATTTGTTAAAACAACATGAAAAATTGATAAAAAACTTACGCCATGCAATCAATGAAACAGCTAAAAATGAGCGCGATATGGGTACCAGTGATTTATTGACAGGTTTACTAGTTGCGCATGAAAAAACAGCGTGGATGTTGCGGGCGCTAGCCGAACGATAAATTATCGTGTTATAACTACAATATGTTTATTTTGTACAAAAGGTTGTAGTTATGAGAAAAAAATATGTTTTGTTGTTTTTTGTGGTGATATCAGCGCAAAATGTATGCAATGATGATGATATTATTTTGCGATTTTCAGATGTCTTTATTCCGCATAAAGTTAATGCTGAACAACGATTTACCATTACTGTCCAGGCTGATGGTGAGTCTTGGGTAGTGAATGAGGCTCAGTGCAAAACAGAGATTAAAGATTGGACTGAATTGATGCGTCAATTTGCAATAGATATTGGTATTGTTGATTTTGATGATTATAGTGAGAGTTTTTTTCATTGTAGACCATATAGTTTTTTTATGTTAAATAGTTGTGTTGTGCACATAAATTGTGAAGGTGAAGTTTTACATGTTGATTCTTGCTATACTAAATTTCAAAAAGAAGCTTCGCTATATAATTTGTATGAAAAATTATGTGCAGTACGTGACGCACAGCAAGAGTTAAAAAATAACGATGCTTTACAGAAAACAATATTACCTGGTATTTATTTGAAAACTTCGTTATGTTGTACATTGCTTTTGTATTTATTGACTAATGTATTTGTATAATGAACAACGCTGAATATTCCACTAAGTTTATCGCCTATTTATTGACCGAACGTTGCCTGGCACAAAATACCGTTGATGCGTATCAGCGTGATTTACAACAATTTATAACGTATCTTGAGCAACAAGAGATTACTTTAGAAGCTATCGAGCAAGCAGCAATTAAAGGTTATTTACGATTTGTGCATGAACAATCATTAACTGATGCATCTCGTGCACGTAAAGTCTCATCATTAAAAATATTTTTGCGGTATCTGCACACGCATCATGGGCATCAAGATCGTGCAGCATCAATAGCAGTGCCTAAAGTGGGCAAACAGTTGCCACATTATTTAACATTGCAAGAAGTTGAACAATTGTTGCAATGTGCGCAAAAAGACAGTTCGCTAAATGGCATGCGTAATAAAATGATGTTGTATTTATTGTATGCCACTGGTGTACGTGTCAGTGAGCTTGTTGGTTTGACGCTTGATGCGCTCAATGGTGCAGATTGGTGCATTAGAGTTACGGGTAAAGGCAGCAAGCAGCGACTAATTCCCATTAATCATGATGTTATGACGATGTTGGTTGATTATGTACAAACAACGCGTACAATGATTGTTGCAAAAGATGCACAACAAAAACAAAGTTGTAATTGGTTGTTTCCCGTCTTTTATCGGGGAAAATTGACCATGATGACACGACAATCATTTTGGAAAATACTTAATAAGCTTTGCGCGCGTGCTGGTATTGCCAAAAAAGTTTCTCCACATCAATTACGTCATTCGCTTGCGACGCATTTGCTCAAAAATGGTGCTGATTTACGGTCGTTACAGATGCTTTTGGGGCATGAAAACATTGCAACCGTGCAAATTTATACGCACGTTGATACCACGTTTTTACGTGATGTGTATGACAAAAAACATCCGCGTTCAAAAGATGACTAGTTAAGTTTTTTTATAACATTGACATTGTTGGTAACTGCATTATAATTGTAACTGTTTGATTTTGAGCAATGTTTTTAGTGTGGGGTTTGTATGAAAAAGTTACAATTACTTTTGTTTATGGGGTTATTTGTAAGTGGTGCTGCTTTTGGTTGCAAAGGGAAGTATGAATTAAGTTATTATCGTCATTCTCGTCTTCCAGATAAATTAACTGTTATTCTCGACAAGAAAAAGACAATTGCTGAAGGGATTGTGCCGATTGACGATTTCGCAAAATTTATGCTAAATAATTTTTTAAAATATGAATATCTTAATTTTGGAGAAATAGCTTTAATAAATTTCAAGCAAAAAGATTTTAAAAATAATATTGAAAAATTTATCAACAAAAATAAAGTTAAACCTAAAAAACGTAGATGTAAAATTCTATAATTAGTTTTAGTTATCACATTAAAAAAGAAAGAATTTTGGTATACTAAAAACATACATAATTAATTAGTCATGTAAGGTGTAACAAGATTATGGCCAAAAATTACTTTGTGGTTGAAAAAAAACCATTTCTTTCAGTGCTTTCTGCAATGCAGCCAATTTGCACTAAGCGTACAACGCTTGATGCAACAACAACAATTTTATTTAATGTTGATCGCAAAGAGTTAGTTCTTAAAGGGACCGATTTAGAAATTAGTTTGCAAACATCGCAAGAACCAAAAGAAATTGTGATGGAAAATGCACAATCGTTCTTGCTTGCAGGTCGTCGTTTGTTTGATATTGTAAAAGAGCTTGATGATACGATTACGTTTTATGTTGAAGATAATCAAGTGCGATTGCAATCAGGGTCTGTTGATCTAGCTTTACACATCAAAGATGCACAAGAGTTTCCGCCATTTCCTGAACGCATAGAAAACTTAATGCAAATTGATGCAAAGTTTTTACTTGAGCTGCTTAATAAAGTTGCGTTTATTATTCCACAAAATCATGCAAATCAATCTCTTAATGGCTTGTATTGGGAAGTTGATGAAAACGGCATGAAAATGACGGCAACTGATGGGCATTGTTTAGTGCAAGTTACCTCTGATAAATATTCATTAAAAGAAGCGAAATCATGGTTATTGCCACGTCGTGCAATTTTGGAACTTAAAAAGATTTTAGAAAACGCACAAGATGCGGTTGTTTTTGTTGGCACATGCGATGGTCAACTTGTTGTTTCTGGTACATCATTTAATTTTTTTACAAAATTACTTGTAAACAAGTTTCCTGAATACCAAAGTGTGTTAGAACGTAAATCGTTTATGCCTGCACGTATTGATCGTACACAATTTGTACGCACATTACGTCGTTCAGCTTGTTTGCTCTCTGGGCAATTTTTAGCAACTGATTTTACGTTTAAACCTAACGCATTACATGTTTCTATACAAAATAAAGATGTTGGTAAGTTACAAGAGGCTATTGCGCTTGATGCATTTAAGGGCAATGAGATTTCGTTACGCTTTTATGCACCATATTTGTTGAATGGCATGAATGCGTTTAGCGACGATAAAGTTACTTTGCATTTGCATAGCAGCGCAAAGCCAATTATGTTTGATGTAAAAAAAGATGATTATTCGTTGTTGTATCTTGTTATGCCGGTAGCTGCGTCTCATGGATAATAACAATTGTCTGCATGTTGAGGAATTACGATTAAAAAACTTTCGTTGTTTTTCAAATTTTAAATTACGTTTTGATTCTCCATTGAGTATTTTTACTGGTGGCAATGGTATTGGTAAAACAAGCTTGGTAGAAGCATTGTATTATGGTTGTTATTTAAGATCATTTCGCGCTGGCCTCACCAAAGAGATGATTCAGTATGATCATGATGCTTTTTTTGTGCAACTTATGTTGTCATCAGGAGATGTTATTTCTGCTGGCTTTGCATCAAATAAACGCAATGTAAAAATTAATGAAAAACCGATTACTTCGCACCGCGCATTAATGAAACATTATTGTGCGGTAGTTTTGACAGAAGATGATATAGATCTTGTGCGTGGGTATCCATCAGCACGACGTATGTTTATTGATCATCAATTGATTATTACTGGAGGCATGGATAATCAGTTGTTAAAAGAGTTTAAGTTGTGTGTGCAACAACGAACTGCAATGTTACAAAAGAATGCAAAAGTTGATCTTGTTGCGTATCGTTCGTGGACAAAACAATTATGGCAAAAAAGCATGTCTATTCGCTCATCACGTATTACAGAGTTGCAACGAATAGAAAAAGCTGTTAACACGTTGATAAAAAAGCATTTTACACAGCTTGACCCGATAACAATCACGTATGTAGAAAAAACTCCTTATTGTGCTGATAGTTGGGAGCAGTTTTGTAGCGAGTATGAATTGGCATTATTTGATAAAGAACAACGAAGTAAAAGAACCCTTTTTGGTGCGCATTTAGATGATTTTGTTATAAACTTTCAATCACAACGTGCACGGCAATATGCTTCTCGAGGGCAGCAAAAATTGTTGGTTACGTTGATTAAAATTGTACAAATTATGTGCTTAGCAGAACAGGACAATCCGATCGTTTTTCTGTTAGATGATTTTATGACTGATTTTGACACATTTGTTTTTGGGCAATTATTTGCTATAATACAACAATTGCCATGTCAGGTGATCTTTACGGCGCCATTTTCTAGTGGTATATTAGATCAACACATTATGGACCAAGGCGGCAAATCGATCGATATTGCTCGTTTATAATGGCTAAATGAAGCAAAAAGATACCGTAAAAGACAATAATTGACGATAAATGGCTAAAAAAGGGTCATTTTTATAAAAAAACGTTTGACTTTTTTATTATTATCTTTAATCTATAAAGTATCAATAAGATGATTCTTATAGATATTGATACCTTAAATAAGCAATTGTTTGGGTAACTTTTGGACTCTACTTAATTGAGTCCGTTTAACTTAGGCTTCATTACTACTCTCCTTTTTTCCATCGCATTGA
>DAOUPL010000030.1 GCA_030626185.1 bacterium
AAAATAATGATGATGTGTGAAATTCCATCAAATGTGATATTGATTGATGATTTTAGTAAACACTTTGATGGTTTCTCTATTGGTTCAAATGATTTGACACAACTGACGTTAGGCGTTGATCGTGATTCAGAAATTTTAACTTCATTGTTTGATGAACGTGATCCTGCAGTGAAAAAGTTGATTGAACAGGCAATTGTTGGCGCACACAGAAATAATAGATATATTGGCATTTGTGGTCAAGCACCATCTGATCATGTTGATTTTGCAGCGTTTTTATTAGAAAATAGCATAGATTCTATTTCGCTAAATGCTGACAGTGTTATTCCGTTTTTTATGCGGTATCAGTAAAATATATACTGGCGATAATTTATTGTTATCGCCAGTATATTAATTATTAATCGCCTTCGTATTCTTCAGTTGCGTAGCTGTAAGATTCTTCACTTTCTTCATCTGTGCTTAAAAAGGGAAAATCGCTATCTTCTGCTGATTCTAGTTCTTCTATGCTTGGTTTGTATACCATTTTTGAATCATAAGAATCAAAACTTGGTTCTTCAAAAAATTCTTCTTCACTATCTATTCTGCGTATTTTGCATGAAGGTTCTCCGAGAGAATCACCATTTTCTTCATGTTTGCGCTTCATCGCGTCAACAGTACCGTTTAAAAGAATTATTGCAGCGAGTACAAAAAGATATTTTTTGTATGAATTAGTCATGATTATCCTCCAATTTTTACTATTCATTAGTTTAAGTGTGACAAAAGGTAAAGTTGAAAGTCAAGATTTTGAAGGAACTGTTTGTATTAATCGATCAATGATGCGTATTCATCGTTATTTTTTAATAACTGAATAGTCGCATTAAGCCAGCCACGGGTGTTGCCGATATCATATCGTGGTTCGTTGATTTTATACGCATAAACGGGGTGACCAGCTTGAACCATTGCATCAATCGCATCAGTAAGTTGAATTTCTTTGTTCGGGTCACGTTCTAAGTTGTGTAGAAAAGAAAATATTTCTGGCGCTAAAATATAGCGGCCAATGATGGCCAAGTTTGATGGTGCATCTTGTGGATCAGGTTTTTCAACAAGTTTGTGTATTGCAAAAATTGAGTCGTTGTCAGTTGTAATAGCGTCAACAATGCCGTAAGAAGAAGTTTTTTTGTGTGGAACTTCACACACAGCAATAACGCTTGCTTGTTTGTCTTGCGCAATTTTGAGCATGTTTTTGATGGTGTTGTTGCCATCGATTATGTCATCGGGTAGAAAAATAGAAAAAAAGTCATCTGCAATAAATTGTTCTGCACATAAAATTGCATCACCAAGTCCGCGTGGATTAGGTTGATCAGCAAAGTTGAAGGTGCATTGTTTTATTATTTTTTGTAATTGAGAAATAATGCGCTTTTTTTCTTTGGTTAAATGATTTGGTTGCGGGCATGAAGTTGAAGAAAAATAATGTTTGATCGCTTTTTTATCGTTGTTAATTACAATGTTCCATTGCGTGATGCCGTTTTGTAACCCTTCGTTGACGATGTATTGCAACGCTGGTTTATCAACCAGTGGCATAAGCTCTTTGGGTAATGATTTAGTAAATGGCGTAAGCCGTGTACCTTTACCTGCAGCGGGCACAATTGCTTTTGTTATTGGTTTCATAAAAATTCCATTTAAAACTGTTTTAGAAACTCAAGATTACTACTTTGGAACAAGCGAATGTCGCGAATATTATGTTTAATCATTGCAATACGATCGATACCAAAACCAAAAGCAAAACCAGAGTATTTCTCCTGATCAATGCCACTTGTTTTGAGTACGTTTGGATGCACAAGGCCAGCGCCAAGTAATTCGATCCATTTAGTTTTTTTACAAATTGAGCAACCATCAGTACAAAATGGACACTCGGCATCAATTTCTACACCAGGCTCAACAAACGGAAAATAACCAGGGCGAACACGAATAGAAAGATCATCGCGTTCAAAAATTGCTTGTAAAAATTGTTCAGCTGTTGCCAATAAGTTGCTCATCGATACATTTTTATCGATAAATAATCCTTCAGCTTGCATAAACATAAAGTTGTGAGAAGCATCGGTTGCCTCATTGCGATACACGCGTCCTGGCGCAAAAACTGCCAATGGAAGTTGTGTTGTTTCCATCACGTGAGCTTGCACCGTTGAGGTATGCGTACGCAACAACATGTCGGGTACGTTTAACCAAAAAGTATCTTGCATGTCACGCGCTGGATGATCTTTGGGAATATTTAAAGTTTCAAAGTTGTAATACCCGGTTTCAACTTCTGGCCCATCAGCGATCGAATAGCCCATTGAGATAAAAATATCTTCCAGTTGGCGAATAATTTGTGTGTAAACGTGCAATCCACCAGTTACGTCTTGTTTGCGTGATAGCGTTACATCAAAATCTTTTTTGTGTTGATTTTGTTCATCTTGTTGCGATTTAAGAAGTTGTTGTTCCTTTTGTTCATAGACTTCTTGCATGCGTGTTTTAAGCTGATTAAGTTGTGGCCCAACAACGCGTTTGTCATCAGTTGATAATCCACGTAATTGCTTCATCAGTTCAGTGAGTTTACCATGCCTCCCTAAAAAAGCAACACGCACGTGTTCTAATTGTTCTATCGATTGTGCGTTTTTTACGTCAGTTTCAAACGTTTGTTCTGTTTGAGTTATTTGATTTTGGAGTGATTTAATCATAAATAAATAGCATGGTAAAAGGTTATTTAGTTTCTTTTAGGATACTAGAGTATGCTTAATCTTACAATTTTGTTTGACAAATGCCGTTAAATAAGTAGATTAAATTTATATAAAATCTTTTTACGCCGGGGTAGCTCAGTGGTAGAGCGTGAGCTTGAAGAGCTCAGCGTCGTTGGTTCAATTCCGACTCCCGGCACCATACTTCGCATAAAGCTTCGTATAGCACAGCCACTTTATTAAATGACTTTTAACAGAAAAAATAACATCTTTAGACAACAAGAAAACTGTTTAGCAAAGTTAAAAAGTGTCTTGTTGCGTCATAGCCGTAGACGGAAGACGGCCTGTTCTTCGTAGCTCGTAGAGCGTAGTAGGAAAAATAGGAATATCTATTTACAATAAAATTGCTAATTTGTTATCTTTGTCATGTTTACGTCTACAAAAAAGGGGACAAAGATGCGTATTGCATTGATTTTTGTAATGTTATTAGTAATTTGTGGTAATGTTTGTGCAATGAAAAAAAATTCAAGAGCGAATGTAAAACCGTTAGATTTTAGTGGTAAATCTAGGAATACTAATCGTGAAGTAGATTCTGAAAATAAATTTAATGATGGTATCTTGTCTCGTCGTCCATCAGCTCCACGAGAGATGGGTTCCAATTCACGAAATTTACCTTCTTCTAGTTCTGTTCGTTCTGTACCTATAAAAAAATAATAAAAATGGTATTTTGTACGGGGTGACGATGTATGAAACAAACGTATAACGATAAATATTCTATTGCATGGTTTAATCTTGCACAAGCTATTGCGCGACGCGAAAAAGAACGTGTGTTTGGCATGTATCGGCTGTTGTCGTATTCGCTTGATAACACAGCGCTTGCATTACAGCTTGAGGGCGATATTTTACGTATTTTTGACATGGATGATGAAGCTGAGCAAAAGTATAAACAATCAGCAGAATTGTATCAAAAACAGGGCGACATATTACACGCTGGTGCGTTGTATTATTATTTATTTACGTTTGCAAAAACTTCTGAGATCTATTTTGATCGTTTAATTCTTTTGCATTTATCCGTTAAAAAATATGATGCATGTCGGCAATTGTTTGAAAAACTTAAAACAATGGCACACTTGGCATCTGATGTTGAGTTAATGAACAAGACGATGCAACGAATAAAAGAGATCAAAGATGATGAAGCAAAAGGGGAATTATTAAGTTTCTTGTTTTATGCATTTGCGCAGCATGCACAACCAATTAATGAACAAAATCGATCATTTTTTACGCAAATACTCGATATTTTAACTAATAGTTCTGATATTGCACAATTACAAACATTTTTGTTGCGATTACAAAATGATCATGACACTTGGCATGCCGTTGCAATCAAATATTTAGATCCACGACAATTATGAAGAAAATTTAATAGTCGCTTTAAGTTTTTGTGCGAGATTATCAGATTGTTCTTTGTCAAGATTAATTTTTTGTTTTGTTTTGATTAAGATGTTCTGTTCGTTTTCTTGTAGGCCAAAATAAAGATTAAGTGATCCTTTTGTAATCTCTTGTGCAAACGTTGCAAGAGGTTCCTCTTTAAATGAATCAGAAAGAGTGATTGTCGCACGTTTTATTGTTTTCCAATGCTCAGGGCAAAGATCAAGTGGAATCATTTCTTGCGCTTTAATTTTCACTTTTTTTGTTTGTGCGGCGTCAAGGTCACCTTGTACCACAAAAACATTGTAATCAGAAAGCCACTCTTGCACTTTGGCAAAAAGACGAGGAAATACGATTATTTCAGCTTCGCCAGTAAGATCTTCTAGCGCTACAAAGGCCATGCGATCACCTTTTTTGGTGGTTATTTCACGTTTTGACGTCATCATGCCAGCGATAACAAATCCATTATTTTTAACTGGTTGCTCAAGGTGTTCTGCAATAGAAGAAATCCCTTGAATTCCAAAGCGCTTTATGTGTGCGCGGTACGATTCTAGTGGATGAGAACTCAAGTAAAAACCGATAACTTCTTTTTCTTTTTCTAATGTTTCTTTGTCTGACCATTTTGCTTGTGAAGAAAATGCAAAAAAGTCATCATTTCCATCATTTGCGGTACCCGCTAAAGAAAACAGACCCATTTGCCCCGTTTGTTTATCTTTTTTGTACCGAATAGCGTGGTCCATGATCGTCGCAAGTTCATCGTGTTGTTGTGCGCGAGAGCCCGTCATAGTATCAAATGCACCAGCATAAATAAGATTTTCGATAACGCGTTTGTTTGCCGTGCGTAAATCTATACGTTTACAAAAATCAAATAGATCAATAAACGATTTTTTTTCACGCTCTTTGACGATGTTTTCCAGCGCGATGTTGCCAACGTTCTTAATCCCTTGCAAACCAAATAAAATATTTTTTTCATGAGCAGCAAAATTAATTTCTGAAGTATTTATGTTTGGTGGTAACAAATTAAGCTCAAGATCTTTTGCTTCTTTAAGATAAAAAGCCATCTTTTCGGTATTATTTGTCTCCATCGAAATAAGTGATGCCATAAACTCAGCAGGATAATGCGCTTTAAGAAACGATGTTTGATAGGTGATTATCGCATACGCTGTTGAATGGGATTTATTAAAACCATATCCAGCAAAGTAGGCCATGAGATCAAATAGTTCTTGTGCTTTTTTTGGATTAAAGTTAAATTTTGTCGCTCGTTGCACAAAAAGTTTGCTCTGCTCTTGCATTACTTCAACTTTTTTCTTACCCATTGCACGGCGCAAAATGTCAGATTCACCCAATGAGTAACCAGCGATTGCTGATGCAATTTTCATTACTTGTTCTTGATAAACAATAACACCGTATGTTTCTTTTAAAATTGGTTCAAGTTCATCAAAAATATAAGTTATTTTTTGCTTGCCATGTTTACGTTCGATAAAATCATCTACCATGCCTGATCCAAGCGGACCAGGGCGATAGAGTGCGATTACCGCAATTACATCTTCAAAGCTGTTTGGTTTAAGTTTGCGTAAAATTTCTTTTAATCCGTTAGACTCAAGTTGGAAAATACCTGACGTTTGTCCGCGAGCGATAAGATTTAATGTTTTTTTATCATCAAGTGGAATCGTGTTGATGTTGATAGTGACGTTATGATTTTTTTTAACTTGTTGTAACGTTCTATCGATGATGGTTAAGTTTTTGAGCCCTAAAAAGTCGATTTTTAAAAAACCGATGCTTTCTAGTTCGGTCATCGCGTATTGCGCAACAAGTTCTTTGCTTTTTGACGGTATGTATAACGGTAAAACTTCATCTATCGGTTTAGGTGATATTACAATTCCAGCAGCATGTTTTGATGCATGACGAGTTAGACCTTCTAGTTTTAGCGCGATGTTGAAAAGTTTTTTTATGCGTGGATTGTTATCAACCATCTCTTGCAATTTAGGTTCTTGTTTCAACGATTCGGTTAATGATATTTTTAATTGATCAGGGATCAAACTGGTTAACGCATTAGAGTCTTCAAACGGAAAACCTAAAACGCGTGCAACGTCTTTTAGTACTCCTTTTGCCATCATAGTGCCAAATGTAATTATGTGACACACTTTGTCGTGCCCATATTTATCACGCACGTACTGAATAACTTTATCACGACCTTCGATGCAGAAATCGATATCGATATCAGGCATTGATACACGTTCTGGGTTTAAAAATCGTTCAAAAAGCAAGTTGTATTTTATTGGATCAACGTTAGTAATCTCGAGTGTCCACGAAACAAGTGATCCTGCAGCAGAACCACGACCAGGCCCAACGGGAATACCTTGACGATGCGCCCATTTAATAAAATCACTCACAATTAAAAAGTATTCAACAAAACCCATTGTAGTGATTAAGTTAACTTCAAGATCAAGTCGGTCTTGATACAATTCACGTTTATCTTGATCAATCAACTTTTTTGTAAAAAGTTCTTCTAGTCCTTGTTGGCAAAGTTCTTTAAAATAACTTTCTGAGGTATGTTTTTTGGGAATTTCACATTTAGGAAAAAAGAGTTTGTCTGTTACAAAATCAAAGTTACATTTGTCTGCAATTTCGCCGGTGTTCCAAATAGCGCTCTCGTGAGTGCCAAAAAGATCAAGCATTTCTTGTTGTGTACGCATGTACACTCGACAATCACCAAAAGAATAACGATTAGGATCACTCAATTGCCCATGTGTTTGAACTGATAGCATAACTTCATGCGCTTCGTGATCTTGCTTGTCAACGTAGTGGCAATCACCGGTGGCAACAAGGGGTAAACTTCTTTTTTGTGCAAGATCAAACAAAAAATCATTAAGTGGTTGTTGCTCTTGTTGATCTGTGGGTTGTACTTCAAGATAAAAACGTTCATTATCAAAATGCTTCATAAACCATTCAAGACGATTGTTTAGCTCGTCCATCTTGTTGTGTTTGAACAATTGGGGAATGTGCCCACCAAGACACGCTGACGTTGCAATAAGGCCCTCTGAGTGTTGCGCTAAGATGTTGTAATCGATGCGCGGTTTAAAATAAAAACCTTTTTGATAAGAAAATGAGATAAGCTTACAAAGGTTTTTATACCCAATCTCATTTTGCACCAACAAAATAATGTGATAATACTTATTGCTTGCATCTTTGATGTTTGCATCTTCGGTCAAGTATGCCTCAATACCCAAAACAGGTTTAATCCCTGCCTTTTTACTTTTTTGAAAAAACTTTACTGCGCCAAAAATGTTGCCATGATCAGTAATCGCAAGTGCTTGTAAATTATTTTTTGTACCAAAGTTGACCAGGCGATCGAGTGAAATAGCGCCATCAAGCAATGAGTAGTCGGTATGTAGGTGAAGGTGCGTAAAGTGTTTAGACATTTTGCTACTATGGTGATAAAGGTTCTAATATTAGTTAGAATACCTGATTTTATGTATAAAGTTGAGTGAAAATTTAGAATAAAAAAGGGTACTGTGAAAAAAGTAAATGTTTTTTTGTTCTTATCGCGGTTAAACAATATTTTGTGTCTGCTCGCGTGCTTTTTCTATTTCAACTTTAACGTTAATCGCATGTTTACCAATTTCGCTGTCGTTACACTTTGATGCAATGGTGTTAATCTCTCTGCCTAGTTCTTGTAAAATAAAATCAAGACGCTTACCTTTGCGTGTATCGTCACCTTTAAGATGTTTTTCAAATTCATCAAGATGGCTTGCAAATCGTACAATTTCTTCGTGCAAATCAAGTTTTTCTAAAATTGTGTACAGCGCTTGATTGTGTGCGTCAGCAATTATTTCAGGGTCAATGCCCGTTTGTGCAATTGCCGTTTTTATTTTTTCTTTTTGTTCTTCTACTAGTGCTTGTGCTCGTTTAGCAATAATAGCACCTTCTTGACGCATAATTTTAATGCGTTCAGCAAGATCTTTTTCTAACGCAATGCCTTCTTGCAGGCGAGTTTCTACTACGTTGTCTAAAAGTTCATTAATATTTTGTTCAATTGTTACAATAATGTTTTGATCAACTTCAGCTTCTTCAATAACAATAACGTTGGGTAACGACATAAGTGTATTGAGTGAAAAATCTTTTTGTACGTTAAGCTCAGCGCTTAATTTTTCTGCTGCTTGATAATATTGTTTTGCAACAGGCAAAGATGCTTGAATATTACCTTTAAGTACATTTGAGTTGCTGATATAAATTGTGCAGACAACGTTGCCACGATATAATTTTTTTTTACAAAGACCAATAAGTTTATGTTCGATGTAGGCAAGTGATGGATGAATTCTGCAGGTAATGTCAAAAAAACGACTATTGAGCGTTTTTATCGTGATTGTTGCATGCGCTTTATCACCTTGTTGATTGCTAATTAAAATAGTTTTACTGGCAAAGCCAGTCATGCTTTGTGTGCTCATAATTCTTTAGTGCTTTCTAGGCAAGATTGGTATAAACATTTTGTACATCTTCATGATCATCAAGTTCAGACAAAAAAGACAAGACTTTTTCTGCGTGTTCATCAGAAAGTTCGGTTGTGTTTTTTGCAACCCATTCTAGTCCAGCACTTTCGATAGTTAAGTTTTGCTTTTCAAGAATTTCTTTTATCTCGGTAATCTTTTTTGGATCGCATGAAATAGTAAAATACTCGTCTTGATCACGAATATCTTCTGGGTCATGATCTAATAAAAGTTCGAATAATTGATCTTCTGTTGTGTTGTTTTTAGTCACACGAATAACCCCAAGATGAGCAAACATCCAACTGACCGATCCACTTTCACCCAAGTTGCCATTGTTAGAAGAAAAAAGTTTACGCATGCCGGCAACGGTGCGATTTTTGTTATCGGTCAATGTTTCTACCACAACAGCAATGCCATGAGGACCATAACCTTCGTATAAATATTCTTGATAATTCACGCCAGGCAATTCACCAGTCCCTTTTTTTATCGCACGAATAGCGTTATCTTGTGGCATATTGATCATTTTGCCTTTTTCAAGAAGTAGTCGTAGGTGTGCATTATGTGCAGGGTCGCCACCACCATCACGAGCGGTAACGGTAATTTCTTTAAGAAGTTTAGTAAAAGCTTTACCTTTTTTAGCGTCTTCTTTTGCTTTTTTGTGTTTGATTTGTGACCATTTATTATGACCTGCCATAGTGGTTATTCTCCTGGTTAGCGTTGACACGTATTCACAGTATACAAAATTGCTGATGATACAAAAATGCAACTATCTTTATAAAGTCATCAAGGAGGTCTTTATTATTGAATAATTTTGTTTAAAGATTTGATTTATAATTGCTTAAATAGGTTGTTAACTTTTTCTTGCTTGTTTAATAGATGCTTCTATAAACCCTAAGATGATCATAAAAAAGATAAACAATGTTATAAAAAATTGAGTTGAGGCTTCTGGGTATAGATAATGTTTTATGGGAAGATAAATAAGATATGAAGTAGCGCCAATTATTATGGTTTTAGCAAAACCTTTACTAAATTCAATTAGATTTTCTTTATTAAACCAATTTTTGTAATTTATCATAGTAATTTTTATTGTTTATAACACTAAAATATAGGACCATTTAAGTATATATCATTTTTGATATTTTTTAAATCAAGCTTTGTTGTCCAAAAAACTTTTTGTTAAGCAATGGCAATTGTTGTGCAGGAATACGCCGTCCTCGTGGTGTTTTTTCGAGTAATCCTTTACGCATTAAAAAAGGCTCATAAACTGTTTCTAGCGTATCAGCATCTTCACCAATTATTGACGCCAAAGTATCAAGACCAACAGGACCACCACGAAATTGTTCGATAATCGTTTTTAAAATTAGATGATCTAGGCGCGTAAGACCTTCGTGATCGATGCCCAAAAACTCAATTGCTTCTTTGGTTATCTCTTGCGTTATTGCTAATTTTTTTATTTGTGCAACATCACGCACACGGCGTAAAATACGCTTTGCAATTCGTGGCGTACCACGTGCACAGGTACCAATTAATAGAGCTGCTTGAGGATCAATCGTTAAATTTAGTGCTTGAGCGTTTTGTTCTACAATTGCAGCTAACGATTTTGGCGAGTAAAAATCAAGGCGTTCCATGATGCCAAATCTGCTTCGCAATGGTGCAGAAATCATACCACTTTTAGTTGTTGCACCGATTAGTGTGAATGGTTGTATCGGTAAACTGACCGATTTTGCACCAGCACCTTGGCCGATGATAACGTCAACGCGAAAGTGTTCCATTGCGCTGTACAAAACTTCTTCGATAATAGTTGGCATGCGATGAATTTCATCGATAAATAAAATATCACCATGTTTGAGGCCAGAAAGAATTGCAACTAAATCACCGCTGCGCTCCATCATCGGGCCGCTGCACAGTTTGATGTTTACGTTCATGATGTGTGCCATAATACGTGATAACGTTGTTTTACCCAGGCCAGGAGGGCCAAAAAGCAATAAATGATCAAGTGGTTCTTTGCGTTGTTTTGCCGCTTGCGTGTAAATAGAAAGTTTTTCTTTCAGTTCTTCTTGCCCAAGATATTCATCAAAGTTGGTTGGATGAAAGCTTTTGTACTGTTCTTGTGGTGTCTCTTGCTCGGCAATTATGGCGGTAAATTCAGTTTCTTGTGACATAACAATCTTTATTTTAAGCGTATTGATTATTGTTTAGGATAAAAAAATGGTAGCGCTTTGCCAATTGTTTATGGGTAATTTGTTGTAATCCATGCGATTTAATTGCTAAAATGAAATAAAAACGTGAAAAATGGAGATTTTATGAAGCGTTTATTACTATTTTTATCGTGCGTATTACTGACACCGACAGCTATTTGGGCAATGGATGCCGATGATGAGCAGCAAACTGAATTTGAGCATTTTGAAGAACTGCC
>DAOUPL010000025.1 GCA_030626185.1 bacterium
AAGCATACCTAGGAGTATTTTATATTTTTACCAAACTTCTGTAACGCTAAAAGCATTTTCAAGTCTCACTGGTCAAACCAGTGGTTTACTTTTTCATCTTTTAATTAAACAATGTTGTAAAAAATTACCCCAACCAACAAAAAATTATTAGTTTTCTAATCCAAATTGGAGCCGATCCAACATCTAGTTTAATAACTGCAATAAAGATGATTCACCCTGTCGATGAAACACTTAGAGAGCTAATTGTAAAAAACATACAACTACTTATTAATGAAGGTGCTAATCCCAATACTCAAGACCGTATGGGCAAAACCCCTTTACACCTTGTAGTGAATTTATCCACTTACTCTAGAATGCCTAACATAATTGCTTCCTTCCGAAAACTGAAAGCAGATCTTATTCAATTACTTCTTAACGCGGGCGCTGATCCAAATATTCTAGATCGTAGAGGTCTAACCCCTTTTAGCGAAGCTGTGTCTTTAAGTGATAACAGAAACTATGCAACAACTCCTATACAATTGATGATTGACAGCGGTAAAGTTTCTTATGAAAATGCACACAGTGCTCTGCAAAGAACAAGAAGCCCACAAATTCGCCAAATGCTCATAGATTATCTAAATAAATTACAACCAGAATTCATCGCATCACAACCACCAGCACAACGAATACGACGACTACACATACCACAACCAGGATATACTTTGAACAGCTGCGACAAATTACAACAGCGAGAAGAAATAATGCGAGAACTAGGCCAGCCAAGCCCCCCCCTTACAGAACAATAACAACAATAAATAACTAAGGTGGCAACACATTTGCCACCTTAGTTATTACACTAAAATAGAAGATCAGACCACAATATGCTATACTACTAAAAACGTAATGAACAACGCGAAAATACAATGATTCCCCAAACAATACAAATTAAAAACTTTCTCAGTTACGGCGCAGAAAAACAAACAATCGATTTTTCCCCCTATCATCTTATTTGTCTTTCTGGTAAAAATGGTCACGGCAAATCTGCATTACTTGATGCGATCACCTGGGCAATTTGGGGGTGTGCGCGTAAAGTCAGCAGTGTCAGCAAAGCTGATCAAGGATTATTACGCCTTGGTGAGACCAACATGGCAGTGACGTTAGACTTTGTTGCAAACAATACTCTCTATCGCGTTAAGCGTGAATTCACGTTAGCGTATGGCAAAGCATACACACAACTTGAATTTGGCACAATTTGCCCTGAGACAAATACCTTTATTCCATTGACCGACAAAACATTGCGTGCAACACAAAAAAAAATAGAACAGGCAATTGGTCTTGATTTTACCACGTTTGTCAACACTGCATTTTTGCGCCAGGGAAACTCTAATGAATTTTCAAAACGTTCACCTAAAGATCGCAAAGAAATTATTGCTGCAATTTTAGATCTTGCACAATACGACGCAATAAAAAAACGTGCGCTTGAACATGCAAAACAAGCACACAACGAAAAACAGACCCTTGCTACGTTATGCGAAAAAATTACTCAAGAAGTTGATAAAAAAGAAGAATTACAAAAACAATTAACTCTGGTTACACAAACTTTAACCACAATCAACACACAAGAACAAAAACAGACAAAGCAAAAAAACGAGTTACAGAAAAGACGTGACACGTTACAAAAACAGCAACAAGAATGCACAAAAATCACTGAGCAGCATGCACAACAACAACGCATGTTTGATGAGCGTATTGATGAATTGCGTATAAATCGTACGCAATGGCGTACGATTCATAAAAAGACGCGCACACTGCCACAAAGTGACAAACTCATTACACAAAAAAAAGAATTGCTTGCGCAAATAAAACTAACGCAACAACAAATACAGCAAGAACTTATAATAAAAAATGAATTGTTAGAAAAAAAAGAATTGTTGCATAAACTTCAACAAGAACTTACTATACAACACAATAAACAAACACAAAAAGAACAAAATCAGCTACACACACTTAATGCACAACACCAAACAACAACGCTTGAGAATAAACGAACAACAGACGAACTACACACAACAATAACAACCATTGAAAAAAATGGCATTGAAGAACAAAAGTGTACACAAGAATTGCAAACGTTACAAAAACAATGCAAAAACGTTGCAGCCATTACAAAACAATTCGAAAAGCGCAAAGAACATTATCAACGCTATGTTGCACAGCACAACCTTATTGCTAATGAACTCAAAAAGAGTGCTGATAAACAAAACGTCATGCATGACCTGACCAATCCGAGCTGCCCACTGTGTGAACAAACAATCTCTGCACAGCGCAAACGCTTTTTACAAAAAAAATGTGATCAACAAGATAAACAGATGCAAAACACAAAAAAACGCCTTGATCGCATCTTGCCAATACTTAAACAACTATTAATTGATCAGCACACACAACTACAGACATTTGCTGAATCACAAAAAACTATTCAACAACTTGAACAAACGACTACTGAGCTTGCAAGACAAAAACAAACATTACAAACAACGCACGCTACTTTAGAAAAACAAATAACCAAACTTAATAAATTACTAAAAACAGAACAACAAAAAATTGATCTACAAACAAAAATTATTGCGCAATTGAGCAAACAGCACGCAGAAATTTGTAACACGCAAACAAAATCATTACGCAGTGAAATAGAAAAACGCACCAAAGAAATTGCAACGTACACAAACACACAAAAACAATCAACAGAACAATCACAACAGCTCGACGCCATTGATAAACAACTGGAAGAGCTACAAACGCTGCACCAAGAGAAAAACAAACAACACGAGCGTAAATTAACCGTAAGTAGGTTGTGCATCGCGCTGAAAAAACAAAAAATAACGGTGGTAAACTTACGCAAAAAGATCACCGATTTACAACGCATAATCACCAAAACTGAACAAGAGATTACTGCTGACTATCAAATGTTGCAAAAAAACAAACAACTCACTACACAAGAAAAAGAACATTCGTTAGAAGAAAAAGGGAAACTCACCAATGCGTTGCAAAAACTTGAAGCACTGGCAAAAGAATTTAATGATTATCAAAAGCAGATCAAACAACTAAACACAGTTGTAAACGATTATGTAACAATCGCGTCAGCAACAAGCAAAAATGGTATTCAAGGACTTTTAATCGAAGATGCTATTCCAGAAATTGAACACGAAGCTAATGCCCTACTCGCAAAATTAACTGATAATCAAGCGCATATTTTTATTGAGCCAATGCGTGATCTCAAAAAAGGTGGCACCAAAGAGACACTTGACATCAATATTTCTGACAGCATGGGGATTCGTCCATATGAACTTTTTTCTGGTGGTGAGGCATTTAGAATTGATTTTTGTCTACGAATTGCTATTTCTAAACTTCTCGCTCGTCGCGCAGGAACCAGCTTACAAACTTTGATTATTGACGAAGGCTTTGGTTCACAAGATGAACAAGGGCTTGCGCACATTATGGAGACGATTTATAAAATTCAAGATGATTTTGAAAAAGTTATCATTGTTTCACATTTATCACAACTTAAACACCAATTTCCGGTCCACTTTTTTGTAGAAAAGTTGCCGCATGGTAGTCAGGTGCATGTGCTACAACAGGGATAACTGTTATCCAAATTGTTGCGAACAAACTAATAATCCCAAACAAGTAATTGGTATTGCGTTAACAAATACAATGCGTTTTAGTTGTTTGTTTCTGTATTCAATGGAATGATTTTTTTGTTTAGATTTGAGTATCAATAAAGAACTTCCAAACTGAACAAGACAAGTAACGTTCCACCAAAATTTAATCATACCATTTGATGATTCTTCAGATGAGTTTACCGGTGATGTTTGAAAAACCTAAACAAAACAAGAAACATAATGATCTAAAAAGTTTAGACATTAATAACACTTTTGTGATTATCATTTTTTTCACAACATGTTCGACAAATAAGCTTTACTGCTTCATACATTACTGCAGCCGTTGAAGGTATAAAATTTGCATAAAGCAAAACCTCATAATCAGCTTTAGCACCAGATATACCAACCATAGAAATAGTAATTCCATTGACTATCATCGTGGTGATTGCTAAGGCTCCTAATGTTCTGATTGAAAAACACTTTCTATTACCTTCAAATAAACCACCAGATGGCTTTACATTGCAAAAAATAAAAAGAAAAAAACAAGCTAAAAATGCTTTCCTCATACACTTTCCTCATCAAGTAGTATTTCTTCATCATTAACTCTTTCAACATCTGCATGCCCAAAAAATTTATTTTTAACAACGTAATAACAAATTTCCCCAAGACCAGTAACAAAGGGCACTCCACCCATGCTTGCATATAAATACAATGTAAAACTATAACCATCATCATCTACAGAAGAAGCTGCAGAAACAAGGCCTACCGTGCTAGCCTACAGCCAAGCTTGATGCACAGATAACACCACACGTTGTAGTTGCAATCAAGCCAGTTCTCATCGCAGCATTTTTAAATTGTTTTTTTGTCACCCATCCAGTGTTTACATAGAAATTTGCAAAAAAACTCAACAACAAGCAAGCTAATAATAATTTCTTCATACACTCTCTTTTATTTTTAATAATTTTATGATTTAATTATTTTATCAGAATTTTTATATGCTGGAAAACCTGACGTTGCAATATAACTTCCAACAAAAACAGATCCCAAAAGCAATACATCGCGTACTTTGGTAAACGCTTGACACAAACCTTCACTTGCAAATGGATCATCACTTTCTTGATCACATGCTAAATATAAATTAAGACCGTAAAGGCCACAAAATAACCCCGCATAAACAAATGGTACCAAAAGATTGTTTGTTTTATTTTTTTGCTGATCTGAGTTAGCTGATTGTAAAAAACTACTACTTACTAGTGAACATAAAAAAAATGTATAAAGAAACTTCATAAACTCTCTTTTATTTTTTACTTATTCTTAATCAAAAGATTTATTACCTTTGCAACACTTCTTTTTAACAATCATACTCGCTACTACAACGAATGCAGATATCGCACCAGCTACCTCAAAATTGTACCCAACCTGACAATTTCTCTTCACTGATTGAGTATCCATACCCATCCTCCAACAAGCATCATCATCTACAAATAAACCACTGGCTTCGCAACACCTCAAAGATATAAGAAAACCATAAAAACCCACACATGTCATATAACAAAGCGTCATCATTATCATTTGATAACACTCAGGTTGTTTTTGTTTTTGTTGATCTGGGTTAGCTGATTGTAAAAAACTAGTACTTACTAATAAACATAAAAAAGATGAATACAGAAACTTCATAAAATTACCACTCATGTTTAACTATTAAAAACTTCTACTCTATAACTTGCTCAACTCGCACAACTTCTTTAATATGCTGTTTGAGCAGTGCTTCAACGCCCATCTTGAGTGTCATTTGCGAAATAGGACACCCAACACACGCGCCATGCAGCTGCACATAAACTACCCCATTTTCAAATTTTTGCAAAGAAATATCGCCCCCATCCATTTGAATGCGAGGGCGAATATCTTTTTCTAACAGTTGATTAATTTGTGCAATAATCTCTTGTTGGTTAGTCATAAATCAACAATCAATAATAAACAAACTAAACCCATTCAAGACGCAACATTGGCGCTTGATCGTTAATGCGACGCGCAAGTGGAATAGTACGTGTGTACCCACCAGGTCTATCGACATAATTTGGAGCAATTTCTTTAAATAACTTTAATACCGCTTCAATTTTGTACGGAATGATCGCTTGCACATGACGACGCGCATTAAATTCATTACCAATACGTGCAATTGTTACTAACTTTTCAACCAACTTTTGCACTTCTTTTACACGTGGCTTTGTTGAAGTCAACGAGCCATAAGTAATAAGATGAATCGCCTGGTTACGCAGTAACGCACGACGATGCGGTGATTTTTTGTTAAGTTTTTTTCTACCGTTTTGATGTTTCATGATTTAATTATTCCTTTACTGCTTGTCAGCATGATCTTGCAACACACGCGTAACATCATCTTGCGTAATATTCATACCGTATGACAAACCATAAAGGGTCATGGTATCTTTTACTTCATTCAATGATTTACGACCAAAGTTTTTAATCTTAAGCGCATCATCTTCAACAATGTTAACAAGATCAATTACACGATCAATGCTCGCTTGTGCCAAACAATTGTGTGCACGAACTGATAACTCCAATACGTCAATTGGCTTAAGCAACATGTTTAATGCAGCGTCTGACAACTTAACTAATACTGGTGAAAGTGGTTGTACATCTTCTTGTGGCTCTGCTTGACGTGAAATTTCGTTAAATGGTACTTCTGCAGCAAACAAAAAGTGTTCTAATTGTGTGCGTAATACAGAAACCGCATAATGTAATACACTCGTTGGATCTTCTGAACCATCAGTATCAATTTTTAATATCAATTTATCATAATCAATATTTTTACCAACACGAGTTTTTTCAACATCAAAAGTCACTTTTAACACTGGTGAGAACATTGCGTCCAAATAAATACGACCATTTTCTTGATACTTTTTATCCAACGGCCATTGCGCTACTTGATACCCACGACCTGGTTCTACAAAAAATTCGATATCCAGATTACCATCACGTGCAACGTTTGCAATAACATGATCACCATTGACCAATATTAAATTATCGTCAGCTTCAATATCAGAAACACGAACTACTGTTTCGCCTGAACAACGCAAACGCATTTTTCCAGGTTTACCATCTTTGCTTGAAATAACAATTTGTTTAATGTTTAACAATACCTGCATTGCATCTTCTACAACACCTGAAATTGCTGAAAACTCATTGTTAATGTCTTTAATAACAACAGAAGTGACCGCGACACCCTCAATTGCACCTAACAACACTCTACGAAGAGCGTTGCCAAATGTTACACCAAAACCGGTTTCTAACGGTTGTGCAATCAATTGTGCAGACGTTTCACTTAATGTCTTTTTATCCCATTCAATTTTGGGAATAATTAACGGGCGATATTCAACTTTATTTTGTTCTTCAGTTTTAGCCACGTAACCTCCTTATAAAATAATTACGTAATACAATTATCATAAGCTCAACCCATATCTTATTTAGAATAAAGCTCAACAATAAGATGTTCTTCTATCGGTGTTTGTATGTCATTGCGTACTGGGTAACGAAGAACACGCCCAAGATGCTTATCTTTATCAAGCTCAAGCCACTCAGGAACTTTAATCGCAACTTTCATACGTTTTTCAATAACAGTTTCAACAAACGCTTTTTTATCAGCAACGTTATTCACAAATGAAACAGTGTCATTCTCTTTAACAAAAGATGATGGAGAAGAAACACGTTTTCCATTAATACATACATGACCATGAACAACAATTTGACGAGCTTGCTTGCGAGAAGTTGCCATCTTTAAACGATACACAACATTATCAAGACGACGCTCTAAAAAGCTTAATAGGTTTTCACCAGGAGAACCTTGTGCATGTACTGCTAAGTCAAAAAAACGTTTAAACTGTTTTTCACGCATGCCATACAGGTCTTTTACTCGTTGTTTTTCATACAACTGTTTACCGTATTCTGATCTTTTTTTCATTGCAGGACGTTTTTGTTGCTTATTTTCTGAGCTAACTTTTTTTTCACCCTGCTTTTGGCTAATTCCTCTAGTCATACACCACCTATAATATTATCTAATAAACTTTTATCTAATTACGTCGTTTTTTAGGAGGACGAGTACCATTGTGTGGCAACGGCGTAACATCACGAAGAACGGTAATTTTAAAACCTGATGCCTGAAATCCACGCACAACAGAATCTCTACCAGATCCTGGTCCTTGCAAGTTAACTTCAAGCGTTTTTATACCAGCACCCTGCATATCTTTTGCTAATGTAGTTGCAACTTGTGTTGCAGCAAAAGGTGTTCCTTGACGTGAATTTTTAAACCCAACACGTCCACAACTGCTATTAAAAATAACATCACCATCCATAGTTGTTATAGAAACAACTGTGTTGTTGAAAGTTGATTTTACGTGCGCAATTGCAGAATCAATATTACGTTTAACTTTTTTTGTCTTTTTTTTATATGCCATTATAACCTTTTATTTTCTCGGCGCTTTTTTCTTACCAGCAACTGCAACGCGTTTTCCTGGTTTGCGTGTACGCGCATTTGTTTTTGTACGTTGACCACGTACTGGCAAACTTGCCTTATGACGCAATCCACGATACGAACCAATTTCTTGCAAACGCTTAATATCCAACATGATCACTTTACGTAAATCACCTTCTGTGCGATAACTATCAGCAATTTCACGCTGAATAGCAACAATATCACCATCAGTTAAATCTCTTACGCGTTTATCAAAGTTAATTTTAACTTTGTTTAAAATATCGCGAGAAGATTTTAAGCCTACACCAAAAACACTTGTTAACGCATATTCAATACGTTTCGTATTTGGTAACAATACACCATCTATTCTTGCCATAAATTATCCCTGACGTTGCTTATGTTTTGGATTTTTTGCACATATAATACGTACAACTCCATGACGCCTAATAACTCTACAATCTTTACACATTTTTTTTACCGAAGTTCTTACCTTCATAGTTGCCTTTCAACAAGCCTCAATATGTAATCCAATTAACTCTTATGTCGCAATATTATACGACCACGCGTTAAATCATACGGAGATAATTCAAGCGTAACTTTATCACCTGGTAAAATACGTATATAATGCATACGCATCTTGCCAGAAACATGCCCTAAAACTATATGTCCACCTTCAATTTCAACACGAAACATTGCATTTGGCAATGTTTCTTTTATAATGCCATCCACACGAATAACATCTTCTTTTTTCTTTTTATGCCTTTGTTCACTCATTGTTATGCCTAGTAATAACCAATGGTCCATTGTCTGTTAAAATAATCGTATCTTCAACATGAGCAGCTAAACTATTATCAACTGTTTTTGCTGTCCAACCATCATCTTCGATACAAATGTCATAATGCCCTGCAGTAATCATCGGCTCAATAGCTAACGCCATACCCACTCGTAATACAGGACCATTTGCAGGTGCACCATAATTAAGAAGCTCTGGTTCTTCATGCATAGATTTGCCAATACCATGACCAGCAAAATCTCTCACAACACCATAACCATGCGATTCAACTACTTGCTGAATTTTTGCAGAAATATCAGATAAATGATTACCCGAAACAGCCTGCTTAATCCCAGCATCTAGTGCATCTTGAGCAACTTGTACAAGATGACGTGCTTTTTCACTAACAGTGCCAATAAAAAAGTTACGTGCCATATCAGCACAATACCCATTCCATGAAGCACAAATATCAACAGTCACCACATCACCATCACGAATAATTCGTTGACCAGAAGGAACACCATGAACAATCTCTTCATTAATCGATACACACGATGAATAACGATAGCCCATGTACCCTTTTGTTTTTGAAATCATGTTGTTTTTTTTTAATGCCTGCGCAACAAATTCATCAATGGCCAACGTAGAAACACCTTCAACTACAAAATGTTTCAAGTCAGCGCAAATACCGGATAATATTTTTCCAGCCGTTGCCATCTTGCGAATCATTGATTTATTTTTAATGACAATCATTAAACCTCAGCATTTTCATTATTTTTTATACCAGTAATAAAAGTACAAAAATCTTTAAATACATCTTCAACTGACTTACTTGCATCTAATGTATGCACGTAAAATCCAAGATTCTCAACACTGTCTAACAACTGTTTTTCATCTTTACGATATAACTTTAAACGATTTTTCGCCGTTTCATGATCATCATCTGCTCTGCGTATCAAAGATGCTCCACATGCATCACAAACATGTTGTAATACTGCTTTGCCATCAAACGCATAAATGCGCTGACAATTTTTATCACTGCACGTATAACGATGAGATAACCGATCAAGTATAAGCTCATTACGTAAAACAAAATGAATAACACGTGATTTTGTCAGTTGATTACGATCACCAAGATATTGATGTAACGCTTCAACTTGTACCACCGTGCGAGGATAACCATCTAAAATGATTGTTTCACCCAAAGGAACACTGTTTTCTATCCAATCAAAGACCACATCAGAGACAAGCTCATCAGATATCAGATTACCAGATTTCATGGTAAAATCTATCTTTTGACCAATTTTTGTCTGATTGGCAATATGTTGTCGAAACAAGTCACCCGTTGAGAGTGACAAGAAACCAAGTTTTTCAACTGATAATGATGCAATTGTGCCTTTTCCCGAACCTGGAGGGCCCAAAAAAATGAAAACCAATTCCTTCAACGCTAGCGTCCTCGTTTATAGCTAAGACTGCCTGAAGAAAGGAATCCTTCATAGCGATGCTCGATCAAATACGATTCAACTTGTGATGACATCTCTAACGCAACACCAACGGCAATCAATAGCGAGGTACCACTCATAATTGCACCCAGTGGAACTGGTAATGCAAATATTGCATGTATAACTATTGGCAAAATTGCCAAGAAACCAATGTAAACAGCACCAGCAAGACCTAATCGGTTAAGAATATAAGCAAAATATTCTGCAGTTTTTTTACCTGGACGAATACCAGGAATAAATCCACCGCTTTTTTTAATATTTGATGCTAATTCTTCTGGATTAAAGATTAATGCTGCATAGAAAAATGAGAAAAATATAATAAGAACAAAAATTAATACCGTATGTAATAAACCACCGTAACGCAAACTGTCTGAAACAACTTGCAATGCAGGAATCCATGAAGAAAGTGTGCTAAACAAGAAAACTGGCGCATTCAAAATAGAATTAGCCATAATCACTGGCATCACACCAACAGGATTAATTTTAAACGGAATATACGTACTTTGTCCACCATACACACGTTGACCAACAATACGACGAGAATACTGTACAGGAATCTTACGATATCCTTTTTCAAAGTAAACAATACCCGCAGTAATTGCTAAGACTAACAAAATTACACCACCAGCAATAACTGGATCCATATAACCATCGATAACCGCTGCATACAATTTAATAAAGTCATCCGGAAAGCGTGCAATAATACCAGCAAAAATAATCATGGAGCTACCGTTACCGATACCATAAATTGATATTTGTTCACCCAACCACATGACAAACATTGAGCCTACCGTGATAGAAAGAACAAACAAAAGTCTAAATCCCCAACCTGGCGCAACAACCAATCCAGAACGTTCAACGAATAATGAATAACCAAAACTTTGCACAATACTTAAGCACAAAGCTAAATAACGTGTGTATTGATTAATAATTTTACGACCAAATTCACCTTCTTTAGAAAGTTGCTCTAAAGTTGGAATAGACATACTTAAAATCTGCATCATAATCGATGCAGTAATATACGGTGTAATTCCTAAAGCAAACAATGTACATCTGCTTAAACTACCACCAGTAAAAAGATCAATGTACGATAACGCACCTGATAAACCACCACTTTGCTCAATTAATTGATGTAATTTGTAAATATCAATACCAATAACTGGAATATGTGCACCAAATCGATGCACAATCAAAACACCCAAGGTAAACAATATTTTTTTACGTAATTCGGTAATACGAAACATATTGATAAAGTTTTTGAGCAAAATCACAGTCTACTTCTCCTTATTAGCTACCGCTTGTCCACCACCATTTTCAATAGAAGCACGCGCTGATTTGCTAAATGCATCAACATGAATTTCTAATTTTTTTGACAAAGACTGATTGCCTAACACTTTTACTCTATACGATTGGTTTGCTTTTAAGCGCTTAATTAATCCTTTTTCAATTAACTCTTGGCGACTTATTTTTTCACCATCTGAAAAAACACGGTCCAAATCACTTAAATTAACAATTTGTGTTTCAACTTGAAAGCGCGCGTTAGTAAAACCACGTTTTGGCAAACGTCGATACAATGGCATTTGGCCACCTTCAAAACCAACAGCAACGTTGCCACCAGAACGAGCTTTTTGCCCTTTGTGACCACGTCCAGAAGTTCCACCGCGACTACCGCCACGACCAACACGTTTCTTTTTTTTACCTGATGCAGGAATCATTTCATGTAAAGCTAACATTATGCGCCCCTTACGATTTCTTTAACTGTTTTACCGCGTAAGCGTGCAATATGACTCGCTGAACGTTGCTTGGAAAGCGCA
>DAOUPL010000011.1 GCA_030626185.1 bacterium
AGTATATTCGCGAGCAAGAAGATGCTGATGAGTATGGTAGATTTTGATTGTAGTTAGATAGTACTTGCCGCCTTTGAGGTGGCCCTGCCCATCAAGCCACCGCCTTTGGCGGGGGTGTGCTGACTTCTTTTTTGTGTGAAGGGAAACGGCTGTTGATGTGTTCAACTTTATCACACACTAGTGTTTGTGTTGACGCTTGTGTGGTCAAAAATCTTCGTTGTTCCCAAGAAACACCATTGTTCTTAAGTAGTTGATTAAGTTTTACCTGACTGACGAATTGATTAAGATGATTATAAATAGTTTGTGCATCAGTGTGATCAGTTGTGGTGTATGTATAAGCTATAATCAGTGGTTTTGGTAAAGATTATGTTTTTGCTTGTTTTGTGGCGTAATAGCGCATAAATATGATAATGACCATTGGAATCAGTCATGGTGAGTTCTTCACAAAAGAGATTAAAAGGTGCTTCTTCAAGTAGGGTAATTACCTTTTAATCAGCGTGATTTTGTAATAAATCAGGAATTGTCGCTGTTTGGCTTAAAGCTGGCAATGCAAGCATTAATGCAATAGTAAGACGTTTCATGAAATCTCCATTCATTAGGCATATAATATATAATACTATTATTTTACGTTAATGAGAGAAATAGTCAAATTGTAAATTTTAGATTATATTGTTGAGCAAGTGGTTTTTAGAGATAGTGAGCTTTATGTCTTTAGTTGGTTATTTCAATCGTAAACACATCATTTTCATATTTAATTATCACTTCTTTTGGTTTTGGATCAGCTTTAACAATTTTTTGATCCCATTCATCAAGAATTTGTACAAATTCTTCACGAGACATTTTCAGCCGGGTTGGTATTTTTTCTTGTGAATAAAGATCTTCAAGATAGATAGTTCCATTGTTGTCTTCAAGATAGGTGCAATTACTACTGCAGGTTTCAACATATTCACCATCTGAATCACTTTTATCTGCTAGAGCCCATTCTTTGAAGCTTTGATTACCACGAAAATCTACTTTTAAAAAATTACCCAATATTTCGATGGCAATAGAGCTGCCTCCACCATATTGATAGAGATTATCTTTGTCTTGAACAAATTTACAGTATTCCATAGTGGTTTTTTTTAAAGTATTGGGAAAGCTGAAGCTATTTTACCAGTTTCTGTTAGATATATTTGAATTTTAACTCCTGATTTAGTTACTCCTTCAATAGGATAAGTACGGTTACTTTGAATCATTATTTTTTGCCCACTTTTTTTGGAGTGATCATATGCTTCAAGTATTGCTTTTATGACTTGTTCATGTTTCCAATGAGATGGGAAGAACGTTTTTGCTATTTGGTGAGTTTGTTCTTTTAAGCATAGGTTTGCTTTATAAAAGTCATCTTTAAACATCTCTTTGTCCTTAAAAATAATATGGTCACTTTTTTCAATATCATTCATAAAATCGTGATGAAATCCTTTGATGTTAAGCACGCCTTTTTTATTCTTATGAAGTTTTATAGTGAAGATATGTTTTAAATCAATTGTGATAAATTTGAGCGCACAATTTTCAATGCCATAATGTGTTTCGTTGAATATGGATTGTAAAAATTTAATATCATGTTCTAGATAAGAGTTCATCTGTTTCTTGAGAAAGGAATCTAAATTTAATGGTTTATTTTTTGAGCAAGAACTGTGTTTTGGAGTGTTTTCGGATTTCATACTGTTTAAGTTGTTCATGAAGCTTGCGCTTAGTAGTGTTAGTAGGAAAAAATTCTTCATGTATCGTCCTTTTATTTGAAGTTTTGTATATTTCCAAATTAATGTAGCAAATAACCTTTAAAAAGCAATTTTTTTTATTTATTCATTCAAGCACAAAATAGTAAAATCGTAAATGGGTTAGGGCTGTTTGATCGTAACAGTAATTGTTTCTAAGCGGTTTCCACGATAATTGTCTGTTGTAACCGTTAACCATCGGGGTTGATTTTTAGGTAACGAGGGAATATCATTTTCAGATAAGTTGCCGCCTTTTATGTACTTAATTATAAAGGTGTCGCTAACGGTAAAATATGTAAAAACATGATAAATTGTTTGAAGGTCGTGTTTTGTTAGAATTGTAAGATGAGCAGGTAGGCGATTATTTCTAAGTAATTCTTCATGAGCTATTATTTTTTCAGTTGGTAGTTCTTTGTTGCGTGATAAACCATTAGAATAATATTCGTTTTGTTCTATGTTGCCCAGAGCAATGTTGATAAAGCGTGTTACAATAGTGGTTGCGTAATAAGAAGTGCTAAATTGTGCTAAAAAGTTTGCACGCATGGTCTCGATATCAATTTCAGGTGGTTCTTGTGAGCAAAAAAGAGGCAGTGATGACAAATTGAGTAATAAAAAAGTTAAACAATAGAACTTGTTCGTCTTTGGCATATAATCCTTTGTCTGAACGGAATGATGAGTTATGGTATCATGGCATGAACAGAATTTCCAAGAGTTTTTTTCCTGCATTACTATTTGTGAGGTTATATTTTATTGTGTTACACTCACACAATAAACGATGTTAATAAAAACATAAGGAGATTTATCAATGTGGTTATTTGCAGGTAATGGTTTGTGGTATTTGATTTCACAAACAGATACGTTAACACGTGTTGTTTTGGGATTATTGTTAACTGTTTCGTTGTTGTGCTGGACAATCTTTTTGGCAAAAATGATTATTTTATTACTCAAGCAACGACAATTGAAAAAAGTAGAAAAACGTATAAAACATATCACGTCGGTGCAAGATTTGTTGGTGCTGGCAACAGAATCTTCTGGTACGTTGCCGGGGTATTATCTTTCTAAAACTTTAGTGAGCTTAAAAGCATTATTAGTTGTTGATAAAATACATGCAATGCCAACCATGACGCAACGCCAATGGGAAATTTTTCAACAACATGCACAACAAACAATTGATGATGTGATAATGCACGAAGAATCGTATCTTGCTATTTTGTCTACAAGTGCTGCAGTTTCCCCGTTACTTGGTTTATTTGGCACCGTGTGGGGATTAATTCATGCATTTATGTCGATTGCAGATAAACAAACTGCTGATATTGCAACTATTGCTCCTGGTATTGCACAAGCGTTAACGACCACGTTAGCTGGATTGTTAGTAGCGATTCCTGCATTGGTGATGTTTAATGTCTGTCAGATGCAGTTGCGTAGCATCGAGCAACGACTAATTATAATTGCTGATAAAGTAATTTTGACCGGTCACCAATTAGTGGCTGATTAATAGGGTTATGTATGAGACGATTTCGTAGAAGAGGTAGATCATCTAGATCATCAAAATCCTTGCATGAGATTCCATTAACTCCAATGATTGATACTGCGTTGACGTTGTTAATCATTTTTATGGTGGCTTCTCCGATTATGCATAATGCGATTAAAGTTACGTTGCCTGATGGGCAAGCACAAGAGAGTGAACAGGTACAAAAAGAATTGATTGTCTACGTTGATAAAGATGGCGTTATTTATTTTAATGAAAAAAAAACAACACTTAATGAGTTGTTGGTGCAACTTAAGGATGCGATAACGCAAGATGATCAAGTAGTTTTTGTAAATGGTGATACGTCAACGTCGTACGGATCGGTTATTGAACTTGTTGATAAAATTAAAGTTGTTGGTGGAATAAAATATGTCGCGCTCGCAACAAAACAAGCGTAATCAAAATAATGCTGCACATGCGTGGGGCATGCTGATCGGCTTTGCCTTTACGGTGCATGTATTGTTTTTTGGTTTTATTTTTTTTAGTTGTCGTGATACGTTAGATTTTTTTGAACTTACGTTGTCGCACAAATCATTGCATTCGTCGCCAGTTTTTTTTACGCCGTTGCCACAAAAAGAAGTTTCGCAACCCGTCTACACTTCTATTACGGACAAAGAAGTTGGTTTGTTAGCGCAGTCAATAGAAGAAAAAATTGTTGAGCAGCAAGAAAAAAAAGAACTTATTGATGATCAGCCATTAGTGGCAGAAGAGCATAAAATTGTAGAAAACAAAAAAGAAATAGTAGAAGAAGTTGAAGATCGCGCCATAGCGCAATCCGTCTCCGCAGAAGCTACGACGCGACAAGGCGCGACGGCGGAAGATGAACCAGAGATTATAAAAGATCAAAAACAATTACACGCAGAGCGTGACTTATATCAAATAATTGCACAACAATGGCACCCACCACTTGGCGTAACGATTGAATCAGATTGTATCGTGATTGGTGTGATAAATAATGATGGCATTATTGAAATCACAAATTTACAATCTTCTGGTGTACTTATTTTTGACATTGCGGTGCGTAGTGCGTTACAAAAGATTGTATTACCACAATTTGCACGTGGAAAAACATTGACGATACATTTTGCATAATAAAAAAGAGAAAGTGGTATGAAAAAATTAGTTGTAATAAGTTTGCTTTGTTGCTCGGTTTTGCAACTGTTTGCGCAACAAAAAAAGATGGTAATTACGTCACAAACGCCGGTGCAGATGAAGGTGTTGGTGTTGTGCGATAAAAAGACATCGCGCAAGGCGCAAAAAGAATTAGTGCATACGTTAAAAAAAGATTTATCGTTTAGTGGACAACTAAAAGTTGCTGTTGCAGCAACTAAAAAAAACAGTGATGATGCAAAATATGTTTGTTCGTTATCTTCACGTGGGTATCAGATTGTTGTGTTTGCAGATGTTGTTGATAATGTAGCAATGGTACGTTTGCATGAAACAGTGACAGGATCATCTGTTTTAGATAAACAGTACGTAATTAAAAATGATGCGTTTGCGAGTTGTGCGCACATGGCAGCAAATGATATTTGGCAGGCGTTATTAAATCAGCCAGGATGGTTCACCACAAAGATCGCGTACAGTCAAGATGGAAACGTAGTTAATGGTACATGCACAAAACAAATTTATGTTGCAGATTATGATGGCAGCAATGCGCAATGCGTTGTGCCTAAAGATGGCGTTTGCATTGCACCACGTTGGCACATTGACCCTAATAATGCATCGTTGTTCTATTCTGATTGTGTTGAAAAAAATGTACGGCTTATGTTGGTTGATTCATCGCTCGAAGTTTCAACTGCATCAAACTTTACTGGTATGAATATGTTGCCCGCATTTTTTCCTCGTGGCGATGCGATGGTGTATTGTTTATCAGCAGCGCAAGGTGAGTGTAAGTTGTATGTGTACAAAAAAGACAATCTTAAACAACTTAAACTTGGTAAAGGCAATTGTTTTTCTCCTGCAGTTGGCAATGAGGGTAAAACATTGTATTACTGCTGGGATGGCCGTGTTGGTTACCCTGAAATTTATGCGTACGATCTTAAAAAACGTAAAAAAAGACGCATTTCACAAGGAGGCTATTGTGTAACGCCCGCGTACAATGACGTAAAGCAACAATTGGTTTATGCAAAAGGTATGAAGGGAACATTGCAATTATTTGTATATGATGAAAAAACAAAATCACACACCCAACTTACTTTTGGTGCTGGCAACAAACAAGAGCCCTCATGGTCGCCATGTGGTAATTATGTATTATTTTCGTATAGTACAAAAGTAGCAGTCGCATTGCGTTGTTAAACATGATTACACAACAAAAACAGTTTATAACGCCTGAAAGTTTACGTTGTGCGTATCCAAGTTGGTCACCGCATTATAAGAATCCACAGATCTTTGTTTAATGATAAAAGGATAAATTTTGTTTGGCAAAGAGAATTTTTCTGTAAATTATATGGTATTTCTGTATAATTATTAGTGATATTAGTTTTTATTGTAATTATTTACCAGAGATAATCATCTATGCGCAAAACGAACCGTAATAAAAGAAGAATGACTCCACCAAAAGGGCCTACAGGCGCAATTGTAGCAATTGTTATTTTGGCTGTAGCGTTATTGGGGCTTTATTTTGCTATTGAGTATAATCGAGATTCACAAGAAGTTTCGTATGCTACTTTTCTAGATTTAGTAGAACAAGATCAAGTAAAAACTATTCGTGCAAGCGGACAAGATTTGTACGGTGTTCTGAACGATGGTAGTAGATTTACGACCGTTATTGCTTCTACTGATGCAGTATGGGAAGTTTTGCGTGATCATAACGTTGACATGATACTTGATAGTCCATCATCGCAATTTAGTTTGTGGTATTTAGCGTTGCTCTTGAGTTTGTTATTTATGGTTTGGATGGGCTGGATGTTCTTGCGTCAATTGCGTGGCGGAGGTGGCTCTGGCGGCGGTGGCGGTGGCCCAGGAAACATTTTTTCTATGGGTAAAAGTAAAGCGAAGATGTTTTTGCCATCAGAGATTAAAGAAAGCTTTGAATCAGTTGCTGGTGCAGAAGAAGCCAAAGAAGATTTAAAAGATATTATAGATTTTTTAAAAGATCCAAAAAAGTTTGAAGAAATTGGTGCAGAGGTTACTCGTGGTATTTTACTTATTGGTGAACCGGGTAATGGTAAAACGTTGTTGGCTAGAGCTGTTGCAGGAGAGGCTAATTGTCCATTTTTCACGATAAGTGGTTCTGATTTTATCGAAGTTTTTGTCGGTGTTGGGGCATCTCGTGTGCGTGATTTGTTTAATCAAGCACGAGCTCATGCACCAGCGATTATCTTTATTGATGAGATTGATGCTGTTGGGCGTCATCGTGGCAAAGGTACTGGTGGTGGCCATGATGAGCGTGAACAAACATTGAATCAGTTATTAACAGAGATGGATGGTTTTAAAGTTCATGACAAGCCTGTAATTATTATTGCAGCAACAAATCGTCCTGATGTGCTTGATAAAGCGTTATTGCGTCCAGGGCGTTTTGATCGTACGGTTAACGTGCCGTATCCTGATTTAATAAGTAGAGAAGAAATTTTGAAGTTACATGCAAAAGGAGTAAAAATTTCTCCTGATGTTGATATGGAAAAAATTGCACGAGGTACTCCCGGTTTTTCTGGTGCATCACTTAAAAACTTAATTAACGAAGCTGCTATTCATGCATCAAAACAGGATAAAAAAATTGTTGATGTTGATGATTTTGAGGAAGCACGTGATAAGATTTTACTTGGTAAAGCAAGTAAAACGATTCGTCTGACTGAGGAAGATCGTAAAATTACTGCGTATCATGAGGCTGGTCATGCGTTGGTTCGCTTAATGCGTCCAAAAACAAGTGATCCACTACATAAAGTGACAATTGTTCCTCGTGGTAAAGCATTGGGTGTAACGGCATGGTTGCCAGAACGTGAAAAGTATAACGAAACAGAACATGAGCTGTATACATCGATTTTATCAGCGCTTGGTGGGCGAGTTGCAGAAGAAATTGCGTGTGATGCAATTACGACAGGTGCGTATTCTGATTTTCAAGCAGCAAATGATATTGCCTACAGAATGGTCTGTTTTTATGGTATGTCGCCATTAGGCCCAGTTATTTATCAACTTAATGATTATGGTCAACGTTGGTACTCAGAAGATACGTCAAAAAAGATAGATGAGCAGATTAGAGTATTACTTGATAGAGCGCATAATGAGACTAAAGAGATCTTGGTTAGTAATCGAGATAAACTTAATAAATTGGCCGATGCATTGCTTGATAAAGAAACAATGTACGCAAAAGAAATTTATCCATTATTGGGCATTGAGCCGCGACAAGAGCACTCATTATCGTAATTTATGGATGAAATAGAGATTTTTAGTTGAAAAAAGCGGTTATTCAGGTAGAATAACAATATAAAGTATAATCACGCAAAGATTGGTTAAAAGGCATAAAATGGCAAGAAGATGCGCTGTATGCGGCAAAAGACCGCAAGTTGCTAACTTAGTAAGTAACGCAAATAATAAAGTTAAACGTTGGGTGTATCCAAACGTTCACCTCATGCGCTTTACGCGTACAAATTCTGCAAAGAATACTGTTGAGCGTGGTAAAGTGTGCACTAAATGCGTAAAAGCTAACAAAGTTCAAAAAGTTATTTAAAGGATTCGGTATTTATGGCAAACAGTAAGTCTGCAAAAAAACGTGTACGTCAGAGCGAAAAGCGACGTGTTATTAATCTTACTCGCAACTCTGCAATCAAAACTGCAGTTAAAAAAGTTGTCGTTGCATTAGACAGCAATGATATTGATCAAGCGCGTACATTCTTTAAAGAAGCTGAAAGTCAAATTGCTCGTGCAGTTGGCAAAGGCTTGTTACACAAAAATACGGCAAGTAGAAGAATTGGTCGTTTAGCAAAACGCCTTATTCAGCATACAAGCTAAATAATACATATTAAATAAAGAAAATATTTTTACACTCTAGGTTTATTAAAAATAAATCTAGAGTATTTTTTTTTGCAATAAATATCACAGCAACAAGGATGTACATGAAGAGATTAAGTGTTTTAGTATTGGTAGCATTGTTTTTTAATAGTTTGGTTTATTCTAAATTACCACCGATTAATTATGTAACGATTGGTAATTATTCAATTGATGAAGACACGTATAATTATTGTATCGATCAAATAACAGATATTTTTAATGATTATAGAGATTATTTTTTACAGCACGTAATTGATCCAATTATGATAGGTAAAGAGCTTAGGCCAGAAGTTCTTTATAATTTACAGAATATATTTGATATAGATTTGAGTAATAATGCACATCGTGCAGTAATAAGAAATTTTTATAACAATCTTTTTATACCTATTGATCACTATGAAATTAGGTTTCATGAATACAGAATGTGTAAATTGAGTATAAAAAAAGCTGTTGGTACGCATTCGCATACAAGGGTAAATGTGTTTATGCCAATAACTTGTGGCCAACCAGTAGAAGCAGCAATTTGTGAACAATTTAAACAAGAGTTTAACTTAGATCTTTCAGATCCACAAACTTGTGCTATGATCAAATATTATTTTACCTCGTAGAAAGTTTTTACGCATTTATTTAAAAAAGGAGATGAGTGTGAAGTGGTTTTGTCTGTTTGTTTTTGTCATAAGCGTTGGTTCATTGTCAACAATGGATGATATTCAAAAATACGAGATGAGTGATAACGCAATGATTAGTTTACGTATGAACAATGGATATCTTACATTATTCGATCGTCGTGAATGTGAAAAAATGTATGCTAAGCTTGTTTCTCTTGTTATGTTTGAGCAAAATATTGTAGATGTCATTGAGCGGATTAATCAATTTGTATCAGATTATGAAAATGATTGTAATTCGATGATAGAGGCGATTGATTTTTTTGAGCGTCATGATATTGAATTAACCACTAACAATACAAAATTGGTTTATGCAGTTGTTATTAATAAACTTATTAATCCAAAGTACTTACGAAGAGAGTCTTGGAATGCTATAAAGCGCATTACGACTGAAGATGGTATTGACCGTTTTAAATTGTTGATATCTCAATGTGATTTTTGTAATGTTTCAGAAAATTGTGAGCTATCTTAGTTGCAACACGAGCAGTTCCTGCATTTTCAGCAATAATCACTAAAACTAATGGTTCATGATTTTTGTGCGCAACATAACCAGCAAACCAGCCATGTTCATCTTTTTTACGAGAACGTTTTTTGTATGCTGTTGTTTGTGCTGTACCAGTTTTTGCAAAAACGGTGATGTTATCAATGGTACCAACAAGTCTGCCGGTGCCATAACGCGCAACAGCGTGCATCGCTTTTTGTAGATAGCGTAACGTATCTTTTTTTATGTTCAGTGGCTGTTTGTTGATTGAATCATGTAAAAATAATCGTGGCTTGCAAAGATAACCAGAAAATATTGCACTAATCATGCAGGCAATTTGTAACGGCGTAACAAGTAAAAAACTTTGCCCGATGGTGACTGACAATGTTTCACCTTGCCACCATGGCTCACCTTTTGTTTCTTCTTTCCACTGTGTTGAGGGAACAATCCCTTTTTGTTCTTGCAGATTGCAATCGGTTTTTTTTCCAAGACCAAATCGTTGTGCATAATCAGCAATCTCATCAACAGAAAGTTGTGTTGCCATTTTGTAAAATGGAATATTGCACGAATGCGCAATCGCATGCATCAGATCAATCTTTGCGTGGCCAGCGTGACGGTTGCAACGATAATGACGTTTGCCAAACAAAAACGAGCCGTTACAAACAAAAGTTGAATCATAATCAACAATGTTGTGTTCTAACCCAGCAGCAACGATGACCAGTTTAAATAATGACCCTGGTGGATAACTTGCATTGCATGCACGATTCAAAAATGGCTGATTTTGTTGCAGCGAGTGCCATTGTTTGTGTGAAATTGGTTGCAAAAATAATGCGGGATCAAAGTTTGGTCGCGACACAAGTGCTTTGATAGCGCCCGTTTGTGGATCCATCAAAATAAATGCGCCTTTGTGTTTTGTGTTAAATGCATTTTCTGCCATCTGTTGCAATCGGATATCAAGCGTTGTAGCAATAGTTTCACCTTGTTGCTCGGGGGTAATTGTTTTTTTGGCTAGTGTAATGCCTTGTGCGTTAATAATACTTAACGCGACGCCATCTTTGCCTGTTAAATGTTTTTGGTGAATTTTTTCTATACCACTTACACCAGTTTGTTGTGATGATTTGTGCGTATAACCAAGAAAGTGGCATCCAATCTCGCTGTATGGGTAATGGCGACTATGGGTTGTTTTTATAACAATATTTTTGTTTTGTGAATAATGTGTTGTGATATAGTTTTTTTGTTTTTCATCAATTGTTTGTGCAATGCAGTAGTTGATCTGATTTTGTTCTGCGCATATAACGTTATTGATAATTGTTTTTTGTTGAAGTGTGGTAAGTGCAAGATAAGAAAGAAGATTAATCAGTTGATTGTATTGCGAGTTGGTCAAATCACGTTTGCCTGATCCATGCCAATAAAGTGCATGAGTAGCTTTTGTTGTTGCTAAAATAACGCCATTACAATCAATAATGTCGCCACGATGAGATAATAATTGTACCGTGCGTAAATAATTGTTTTTACTACGTTGTGTAAAGTGTGCGTGACAAAAAAGTTGCAAATAAGTAACGCGTATGACGATGATGCAAAGAAAAAAAAGATACCATTTTATAAGCTGCTGCCAGCGATAATCAATCTTCTTTTTTTGTGATACTTGCATGGATTAATCATCATTATTATTGTCATCATTATGAATGATTTTTTTAAGTGGATGTATTGTTGCACATAATTTTTTTAAATGTTGCAACGAGACATGCGTATACTTCTCAGTTGACGATAATGTTTTGTGCCCAAGAAGTTCTTGCACAACACGTAAGTCTGCACCACGATTAAGCAAATGTGTAGCAAACGAGTGACGAATTTTGTGTGGCGTGATAGGGCGATCAGTTTTTAAAAATGCACGAAACATTTTTATAATGCGTTGTACTGATCTGGTAGTAAGTAGTTGATTGCGATGATTTACAAATAATGGTTCAGTTTGTTGGGCAATGGTTGGGCGCTCAACATGTAAATATTTTTGTAATGCGCGTGCCGCGTGCTGCCCATACAGCGCAAGGCGTTGTTTGTTGCCTTTGCCATGAATGCGAATTGTTTTTTCTGTTTCGTTGATGTCGCCAATGGTAATTGCAACAAGCTCTGAGCAGCGAATACCAGTTGCGTACAACAGTTCTAAAATTGCTTTATCGCGTAACGGAAATTTGCTGGGCAAATCATCATTGTTAATGTTGTTCAGCAAGTGATTAATCTCATCAATAGTTAAATAAATTGGGACGGTTTTCTCAATGCGCGGACGTTGAATGTTGAGTGTAAGATCGATACTTTGATTACGTAAAAAACGTTCAAAAGATTTAAAGCATGAAAGTTTACGTGCAATCGTGCTCTTTTTAATTTTTTTGTAATGTAAACTTACCAAATACCGCTCGAGAATTTGACGCACAGAAAGTACTTGTTCATCATTATCAGGCATACGTTGCCAAAAGATAATAAATTGTTGAATGTCTGTGTTGTATGAGCGAATTGTGTGAACTGATAAGTTGCGTTCAACTTCGAGTGTTTCTAAAAATTGTTTACTTTGTTCGATAAATTCATTTTGCTTCATAACCTTCTTTCTTATTGCGCTTGTTCTATTTTTGGTTCTTCTTGTGTAACAGGCGGCGATGGGATAACCAAACCATAATCTTTTAGTCGGCGGTTTACCGAAGATCTATTTACATTTAACAGTAGCGCAATTTCACTCTGGTTTCCAAACTTTTCCCACAACATTTGCATAAGTTTTTTATCCTTAAGCGCTTGTTTGCCGAGTTGTGCTGCTTGAATCAAGAAAGTCTCTTTTGTGTTGTATTCATGATGGAAGTGAATATCATCATAAATATTTTTTTCTTTTGATTTTTTAACCAGAAATTCACGAATTTTATGTTTGAGCTGGGTAATACTTGTTGGTGTTTTTTGTACAAACTCACGTTTTTCTTTACTGTTGAGTGAAAGGAACTTTTTAAAGGTGTTTTCTTGTACAAGCTCATCAGAAAAGTCACCAACAATAGAACGTAACTCGTGATTTGATAACGAGATCAGTGGAGGGAACGATAGAGTAGTTGTGTGTAATTGGCGGTATAGTTTTTCTGAAAAACGTTCTTTTTTAACCAAGTTTTCAAGATTAAATGGGCATGAACAAATCACATGTGCGCTGCTACGAAAACGCTTTTTATCATTGAGCATGGAGTAGACGCCAAATTCTAAATAATGGGCAATTTTATCTTGTGTTTCAATCGACAAAAGATGAATATTTTTTAAAAAGATTGTCCCTTGACGCTCAGTTAACTTAAACAGTCCATGATCGTCATCTTGTGGCGGATGTTGGCCAAAGAGTTTTTTTGCAATACGATTATTCACTTCTGGTTGCCTGATGTTGACGATGTGCAACTCTGATTGTAAGCGTAAGTTGTGAATAAGCTCAACGGTAGTAAACAGATCTTCTTCTGGCACGTCAAGAAGCAGCGCTCTTCCGCTAAGCGTTGCTTTCATCAAACTTATTTTAAAATCAAGTAACGTTGGCGTGTTGCTGGGGATAAGATGATTGATCAACTGCCCACTTGAAGTTGTTTCAAGATGGAGTAAATAGTTTTTGTCAGAATTGTTTTTCAGCAACGGTGTATGTTTTTCTACCACGTCAGCAATTCCCGGGTGGGTAATAGTCAAAATAACAGAGCGCGCATCAAGTTGCGGGATAGCGTTAACGACCAACATTTCTTTACTGTCAGAACGAACCATAATTGATTGTGTCTCTTTATAAATTGCTACAGACGTTGCAAGTTTTTTACACGCTTGCGTGATGGGGTGCCCAACATGTTTGTTGATGTTTATTTCAAGTAAATCTTTTGCTGCTTGGTTGGCATAAATAAATCGTTGGTTTTTATAAAAAACAATACCAATTTTGCGTTGTTCTGGTTCGCGTAAAAATGATTTAAAACTTTCTTTGTAATGATTAATTTCTTCTGTTTTTGCGTACAGCTGTGTTGAGATCATGCGATTTTCTGCCAAAAGATTATCAATGTTTTTCAGTTGTACGATGTGCACAACCGCGTTGAGGTAACCAGAAAAAATTTCTATTTCATCACGTTGTGTTGAGGTGTAGATTCCTTTTCTACGGGTGTGATGCTCTACAACGAGGTATGCGATAAAAAGATCTTCATCAAAAATAGGAATAATAAAGTCTGCACCAATTGCATCAAGTAGTTTAAATAGATGATTTTCGTGTTGATGTTGTAAATAAAAGTTATTACTTTCTACCTCATCAAAAAATAAAATACTTTCTTGTTTTGCGTAATTTTGAATCATGTTTGGATGATTGTCCAAAAATTCTTCGATTAAATTTTCTACATTAATTTGTTTTATATGATCAATAATGAGCGTTGTCGCTTTCTTTTTACTTTTTTTCTTTTTCGCTTTCAGATCTCGAACATATAATTTTGTTTTTTGCACAGGGATATCGAATACTTCTTTAAAAAAGGTTTGGGTGATTTGTGCTAATTCTGAGTATGACGATGCACAACTTAAACGATTCAGAACTTTTTTAATGTGGTTTAAAAATGGGAACTTTTTACGTAGTTTTGCTTCTGGGTTTACGTTAACCAGTCGCATACGTAGGAGTTTTTGTACACAAAAGTAGAGGCCGCCAATTTCAAAAACTACTGAAAGTGTTGCCATGGTGTAATCATCAGAGAGTAATGTCGGATAGTGATCAGTGATAAATTTTGGCATTATACCTAATAATTCACTCAACAACTGAGGAACAAATAAAAAAAATAAAAACGTGCTTAATTGTCTGCTCAATACGGGGGGTAAATCTTTTTTCTTAATAGCGCGCAGTGCGATAAATAGACTAGGAGCCATTAGAAAGAATAATTTAAAATAAATTTGTATTTTATAAAAATAGTTTAAAATAAAATAATCAAAAATATTATTGATGTTAAAGACTGTTACTATAAACCAGGTAAAGGCCATAATTACACTAATAAATACAGTAAACTTATTATAAAGCGATAATGATTGTTTGCGTTGTGCCAGATACTCGACAAAAAGCGCTAATGTTTGATCTTGTATTGGTACAAAAATCCAAAAAAAGCGAGTTATGAAAGTAAGGGTAGAGCTTTGTAAAAAATGGAAATGATGATTGTTTATCAAGTGAACAATCCAAGAGATATTGCTTGTTAAACTTGTAATTAAAAAAATAAGTAATACAAGCCACGGATAATGTAATCTTTTTGTTGATAAATATTTAGAGACTAAAAATTGAATAAGGTACAATTTTAGAACAAAGGCAATAGCTATTGAAAAAAGTAATACGTTTGAACTAGTTAAAATAGAATTAATAAAAGGCAAAAAGAATATACTATTCATACTTTCTTGCTAATCGTTGTGAGATACTGTATATTATCAATAATGTTATAGTGATATATCATATATAATATAGAGTATAGTTTTTTCATGAAAGGTAAACTATGAGCAGATTGAAATATTTGTTAATTAGTAATTTAGACAAATTAATGATACTTGTTGTTATTGCACAAGTTATTATGGATAGTACAAATCCTCAAAATTAATTACTTTAATTTGGTTTTCTATGTTTCTTAACTTTTATACTAATGCATCACACAAATTATTACGTGTGATGCATTTTTTATTGTCATCAATAAATTCGTAAAAGATTTAAGAAATCTTGATTGCAGACTCTTTTTATATAAAATATAAATTTACAAGAGCATGGAGACCAAAGACCTTCTTTAGTCGTTTCGATAGGAAAGAAATATTCTTTAGGGCAATGCATTTGGCAAAAAAAAGTATTGGTTGTGTGAACCTCAATTTCTTGCGTTGCATAATCTTTAACTGGTTTTTTATTAATTATGGTGTTTTCATTAACAAAGATGCTATTTAGAAAAATTTTAATACGTGGGATGTTTTGACTTATTAATGCTTTGTATAATTCTTTTTGATATTGCAGACAAGGTAAAATTAGTTCAAAATGTTCGCGATTAACAAGTAAAAGATTTTTTGTAGCCTTACAATCAGCATACAAACAAATTATTTGCAAAAGTTCTTGAGGCAAATCTCTAAACGAAATAAGTTGTTGTTCTGTCTCGCATTCCATTGCAAAAGATGTTGCGCAGGGTGAAAAGATTAGACCAAAGAATAATGTAACGAATAAATAAGATTTTTTCATGTTTTCCTAGGTGTAAACTAATTGTACGATAACAGCGGTGCTTGATTACTTAATTTATTCACTTTTTTAAAAGATGTTTTATAGAATAGTTGAATTGTCGGGTTTTTGCAATGGTTGTTTAATGATGCGCTTAGAATTTCCTTGCTTTTAAGTTGGGGATGAATTAGCAAAATTTATTTTTGAGATACTAAGGCTTTTAGGCCGTAGCGCATTATTTTGTTAAAGTAAGGTTTGGACGGTGGAAACGTATGAAAAATAACAAAAAAAATAATTTTGATCAGAAAAAAATAGAAGAAATCGTAACGATTTTACGTCACGCAACGCGTGGCATGACGCCACCAGCATCATGGTCGATCAATGAGCTTTTTGGACGAGATCCTTTTTTACAACTTATTTCATGTTTGCTATCGCTGCGTACAAAAGATACGGTTTCGCTACCCGCATCGGTGCGATTGTTCGCCCATGCAACAACACCAAAACAGCTAATAAAACTAGATCTTGAATTTATTGAACAAACAATTTTTCCGTGTGTGTATTACAAACAAAAAGCGCGAACGCTGAAAAGAGTTGCACAACAACTGCTCGATGAGTTTAATGGCATTGTACCAGCATCGATGGAACAATTATTGCAATTGCATGGCGTTGGCAGAAAGACCGCAAATTTGGTGTTAGCAGAAGGTTTTGAGATTCCTGCGTTGTGCGTTGACGTGCATGTGCATCGTATCTCTAATCGGCTTGGCGTTGTGCAAACAGCCACACCGCAAGAGACTGAGTTTGCACTTGCAGATATTTTGTCAAAAACATTATGGCGTGAATGGAACGCTCTGCTTGTCATGTGGGGGCAAAACATTTGCACACCGCGTTCACCATGGTGTTCACGTTGTCCATTAATTAATCTTTGTCAGCGTAACGGCGTAGACAAATCACGTTAAGCGTTTTGTGCTTCTTTTGCTAGCGTTACAAGTTGTTCATGCGTGATGCCAAATTGTTGTTTGCCGTTTACAAAACGTAACGTGACGGTTTGTTGGTCAACTTCTTTGTTGCCGATAACGAGCATCCATGGAATCTTTTTTAGTTGTGCTGATTTTATTTTTCCAGAAATAGGATCTGATGAAACATCACGTTCAACGCGTATGCTAACGTTTTTGAGTAATGTTTCTATTTGTTGTGCGTACGCTGTTTGTTCATCAGTAATGGTTAAAATCCTTACTTGCACGGGCGCCAGCCAAAAAGGCAATGCACCTTTGTAATGTTCAAGCAAAATACCAAAAAAACGTTCAAATGAGCCATAAATCGCACGATGAATCATAACTGGGCGTTCTTTTTCACCCTTGTTGTTGATAAACCATAAATCAAAATTAATTGGTTGGAAAAAATCAAGTTGAATTGTGCTGCATTGCCACAAGCGATCCATTGAGTCTTTTATGGCAAACTCAATTTTTGGCCCATAAAAAGCACCATCGCCTTCATTAATTTCATAATCGATGCCTGCACTTTCAAGACCTTTTTTTAAACTTTCTGTTGCTTGTTGCCACAATGCATCATCGCCCATAGCGTTTTCTGGTTTGGTTGAAAGAGCAACACAAATTTGAGCAAAGTTAAATCGTTTAAGTACTTTGTAAGTTAACGCAATTGCATTTGCAACTTCTTGCTCGATATCTTGTTTTGCGCAAAAAATATGACCGTCATCTTGTGTGAATGCGCGTACGCGAAATAAACCGTGTAGAACGCCAGAAAGTTCAAAGCGATGATCATGACCAAATTCTGCAAGTCGCAAAGGTAAATCACGATACGATCGTGGACGCTCTTTGTACAAAAGTAATGCACCAGGGCAGTTCATTGGGCGCAACGCGTATTGTTTATCTTCTACCGAACAAAAATACATATTGTCGCGATAATGATCGTAATGCCCAGATTGTCGCCATAATTCATCACTGAGCATACGTGGTGTTTCTACTTCTAGATACCCAGCATCAACTAATAATCGTTGTAAATAACTTTTTAAAACATTTAAAACAATTTTGCCGTGTGGATGAAAAAACGGAAATCCAACACCTTCTTGATGAAAAGAAAAAAGATCAAGCTCTTTGCCCAGTTTACGATGATCGTATTTTTTTGCTTCTTCAACTTTGCGTTCATAACTACGTAACTCTTTTGCGTTTGCAAACGCAACGCCAGAAATACGTTGTAACGCTTGTCCATCGCGGTCACCGCGCCAATAAGAACCTGAAATGCCAATTAATTTTACATGTTTTAGTTGTGAAGTACTTTTAACGTGCCCACCACGGCATAAATCATAAAAATCACCTTGGCGTGCGATGCCGACTTTATCGTCAGCAATGCCATCGATAAGTTCTAACTTGAATGGATTATCTTTGTACAGCTCACGTGCTTGTTGTTTATCTATCATTTCGTGAGTGAGTTCAAGTGAGCGATTAGCGATCTCTAACATGCGTTTTTCAATTGCAGGTAAATCGCTTTCTTTAAGATTTGTCGTTGGTAAAAAATCATAAAAAAAGCCATGCTCGGTTGCTGGCCCAAGTGTGAGTTTTACATCAGGAAAAAGTTCTTTTAATGCGTGTGCAGCAAGATGCGCTGCAGAGTGACGAAGTTTTTGTTCGTTTTGCGAAAGTACCATAAGCCTAACCCTTACAAATGATTTTTACCTAGTTAAAAGGATAGCATAATGTTGCAGGTAGTGCACTTTTTGTAATTGTGAAGTTTTATTCTATTTCAAGACTTTTGAGTTGTTCGTTAACCAATTGAACATCTCGTAGTGTTTCTTGGTAGGCTTGTGTGGTAATTGCGTTTATGTGAATGACAAAAGTGTTACTGGTAAAAAATAAGATAATTAGCGACAATTTTTTTTTCATGGTTTTGTCCGTTAAAAAGGGGCGCGGCTAGCGCGCCCCTTTTTATTTGTTCTTTGTTTAACTTAAAAACTAAACATCAGATGAGCTAGAAACTGTTGTTTCAGTTTCTTCTGCGGATGTAACTGTTGGTAATAAGTTTTCTAAGGTTTTTATAACTGTTTTTATTTCTTCAGGTTCATCGATCGTTTTGGTTGCAGATTGAATTGCTCTTGTCAGATTTATTTTTGAATCTAAAAGAATCTCGGTTTGCTGTATGTTGACTACCTTATCTTCAAGGAATTCTAAGATTTTAGTTATTCTATCACATCCAATTATTAAATCTCTTGAACTTGATTTTATACTTTTTTTATTTTCTATTTTGGCAATATTTTCCGTTGTCATTTCAATTTCGCTGTTTATTTCAGTTTTTAGCTTTTCAAAATTCCAACCACTAATATCAGTCTTGACTTCAAATAGTAAGTGCATAATTTGAACTACTATTCCAACATTGTACAACGTACCTCCAAAAGAGGTCAATCGGAAATTGAAATTCAATAACCTTTCGAGGCCTATAGTTAAGTTGGTTCA
>DAOUPL010000070.1 GCA_030626185.1 bacterium
AATGGTTTTGACGTATTTATTTATGCAAAAAAACATGGGCCCAAGTGGCAACACCCCAATATTACAAAATACAACCTTATGTCAAAAGTTTTTTATGGTAAAATTCCCCCACTACACCACTTTGACGTTGTCCTTGCACAATTTGGTTATCGTGGTGTTGATTTTGTAAAACCACTACAAAAAACATTACCTCAAGTACGCCCCTTATTAATTACGTGCTTCCGTGGTGCAGATATTACTAAACACATTAAAGAAAAACTTACCAATTACGACAAGCTATTCGAACTTGGTGATCTTTTTTTACCTGTATGTAATTATTTTAAAGATTTATTAATAAAAAATGGCTGTGATGAAGAAAAAATAACTACACTTTATTCAGCAATCGATTGCAAAACATTTGTACCAACACAAACACAAAATAGACAAAAACTGATACCGCAAAAACAATTATTAGTTAATCGCTCACACAGTAAATTTACTTTAATATCAACTTCACGCCTTGTTGAAAAAAAAGGTATTACGTACGCGATTCAAGCAGTTGCAAAATTATTACCAAAATATCCTAACTTACACTACAATATTGTTGGTTTTGGCGAATTACACAAAAGACTAAAACGACAAATAAAAAACCTCAATGCAACAGCAAATATTCACCTGCTTGGCAGAAAAACTGAATCTGAAATTGTTGTGCTATTGCAACAAGCTGACCTATTTACTTTGCCATCAGCCACCGCACAAAGTGGCGATCAAGAGGGTATCCCTAATGCCGCCAAAGAGGCAATGGCATGTGGACGGGCCGTAATTTTAACACATCATGCGGGCAACGCAGAATTGGTTATCCCTGGCACTGGTTTATTGGTACATGAGAAAAACATTGATGAACTTGCTAATGCAATCGAACATCTTATGAAGCATCCACAACAACGATTACGTATAGGGCGCTTTGCACGCAAACACGTTGCGCAAACTTTTGATACTACTATCGTCGTCCAACAATTGGTTGATCTTATTACCACTCTACTTGCAGAACATGAAAATCACGCATAAAGTAGTTCATCAAGCAGAGCAACTAATTTGTAAGCACTTTCTTCACTTTCATGCATGCATTTTTTATAACGTACAATCCGTTTTTCAATAGCCCTGGTTCGCAATGCACTACCCGGGTAAAAACCAGCTACGCATGAAAAATTATCTAATTTTTTTACCATCTTTTGTGCGGGAAAAATTTTTAACAATTCACACAAAGTTTTGCGATAAATTTTTAACCCATTTAGCTCTTTTTTACTAAAATCTTTTTTACGCATTTTCAAAAGATTACGATGCGCAATTTCACACAAATTTCGTCCGCACGAATTGTCCATATCAATACCGTAAAATGTTTTTGATTTTGAATCATAAAACAAATTGTTCCGTGATCGATCAGCATTAGCAACATAAGTGTCCACTGCAACTATTTTGCACAGCATAGAACAACAAGACATATTTTTAATCACTTCTCGCGTTAATCCAAAATCGGATTCATTTAACACATTCGCTTTTTTCGCAACTTTTGTATATTGTTTTACCCGCCCTTTTTGCAACGGACTTTTGTGATGACGCAAAACCATTTTACCTGGTACAAATGTATGCAAAGTCGCTGGCATATCAATAAATATTTTTCCAGTAAACGCTTGTTCTGCAGGAATAATACGTACACGACTCATCGAGATGTCCAAAACTTCTGCAACATATGCACCAAGCATATCGCGC